>JAEVZU010000296.1 GCA_023392075.1 Bacillota bacterium
TCCGGACAGGCGGGTTACCAAATGACCTATACACTGCCGGTAAAAAACGCCGGACAATATGTGGCCAAAAAGGTTACCGTTTCCCCTGTGCTGGATGGCTCTGTCCCGATTGAGATAGAATCCATGAACCTGTCTCAAACCATTGAATCAATGCTCCCGAATGAGACCAGTGAGGTTAAATTCACCTTCAGCATCACTCCCGGTGCGGCTGCAAAGACATACCCCATAAAATTTAATATCCAATTTTATAATACATATAATGATTATTACAGTACCACCGAGACCGGCTATATAAAAACGCTGGAAGGAAACGCACTTCCAAAGCTGATCCTCAAGACCGTGACTACAAATCCTTCTCCCGTACAGCCGGGACAGGACTTCCAGATGGATATTACACTTGAAAACGAAGGCCAGTTATCTGCCAAAAACGTTTCAGTTACTCTGTTAGGCCTGAAAAATGACGGGGTCAGTATCCAGGGAACCACAAGCAAGCAAACCCGTTCAATCATATACGGATACGATACTTCAACAATAACCTATAATCTTTCGGCATCAAAAAAAATAGAAGCCGGTGCCAATAGTCTGAAATTGAAGCTTGACTATTCGGAGCCTGACGGTGAAAGCCATTCCGAAGAGATTGATTTCTTTATCAATATACAGGGGCAGGATGCTCAGACAATAGTCGAACTGAAGAATATTGTTTCCCCCGGCTCGGCACTCTCTCCCGGAGACAATGCACTGGTGTCTTTTGATGTTGTGAATACCGGAACTGAAGATGCCCGGAATGTAAAAGTGACAGTTACTTCAGATAAGGAAATAATTCCAAGAACACAAAACACTATTATTATTCCTACACTGAAAAAAGGAGAAACAAAAAATGTACAGTTTCAGCTGTTTGTTTCTGATGAAGCCGTGACAAAAAATTACGCTGTTGCGCTGAATGTGGAATATGATGTCCCCTCCGCAGACGCAGCTTCCAAGCAGACCGTAATGCAATATGTGGGTTTCTATGTGGAAAATCCAACCGGAAAAACCGTACCTAGATTAATAATTGACAGCTACAGCATCAATCCTAAAACCATTAAGGCAGGACAGCCATTTACTCTGGAGTTGTCAATATTAAACACAAGTAAATCATCATCAATAAAAAATGTTAAGATTACTCTTAATTCTGATGACGGTACTTTTTCCACGGTCAATTCCAATTCTTTTTACATAGATAGTATTGCGCCAAAAAGAAAGATAAAAAAGCAAGTCAGTTTTTCCTCCAAATCTGATGCGGCGCCAAAGCAGTATACCATCAGTGTAAATTATGACTATGAGGATGACAAGGGAAATCCTTATACAACCAAGGATATTGTGGGAATTCCTCTTACACAGGCACCAAGGCTGGTAATAGGAGATTTCAGCTTTCCGCCTGAAGCCTTTATCGGCAATCCTGTTCCTGTAAACGTAAGTTTTTATAATATGGGGAAATCCACCTTGTATAACCTGTTGGTCAAGCTTGAGGGCAATTTTAAAGTTGAAGGTACAAGCTATTTCGTCGGAAACTTCGAACCCGGCAAGACAGATTCCTTTGATGGTGCCGTAACCCCGGAAGCAGCAGGCCCGGTTAAGGGTTTTGTCATATTTTCCTATGAAGATGCTGAAGGAAACCCTCAGGAGGTTAAAAAGGAAATAACGTTAAATGCCACGGAAATGCCGGCGCCTACCCCTATGCCCGGCGATGGCTCAATGCCTCAGGAGGGCGGAAAGAAAATTCCGCCATGGGCATATATTGCAGCAGGTACAGGATTACTTGCAGTTATAGTAACAGTAATTCTTCTGGTTCGAAGAAAAATAAAACGAAGAAAGGAATTATTGTTCGATGAGGAGCTTTGATATTATATCCATGGGCCTGAAAAATCTGTTCAGAAGAAAAACCAGAACCATATTGACTGTACTGGGTGTTGTCATCGGGACAGCAGCAATTGTTGTAATGGTATCTTTAGGTATCGGCATGAATGAGAACTTTGAAGAACAGCTGAAACAGATGGGCAACCTGAATATTATTAATGTCACAAAATACAGAAACTCACCTGATAATGCCGGGGGACCGCCAAAGGAAATTGTGCTTGACAGCATAGCCATATCAAAAATAAGTGCTATAAAAGGTATCAGAGGTGTGACACCCGTGGTGGAAAGCAGTATGAAGCTGGTATCAGGCAAGTATATGGCGTATGTTCAGGTTATGGGCATAGATGTCTCTACCATTGCAAATTTTGATTATCCCATAGCCGAAGGGAGATTGCTCCAGGAAGGAGATACCGATAAAATCCTGGTCGGAGGCAACATACCGCAGTATTTTTACAATCCCAAAACACGTTATGGTACGATGGGATCAAAACCTCCTGTTAATGTACTGACAGACAAGCTGGAAGTAACCTTCGATATGAATTACGGAGAAAAGCGGCGTCAGGAGGGAATCGGCGGCTCGGATACCTCTGAAAAACCGCCCAAACTATACAAGGTCAAGGGAATAGGCATATTATCAGTCACTGACGATTGGCAGAAAGACGGATACATTTTTATGGATTACAACCACCTTCAAAAACTTATGAAGGATACTGCCAAATCACAGAACGGCCAGCAGGACAGTATTTGGGGTATGCCCAACCCCAATACCTCCAAAGGCTTTGAAAGGCTTATGGTCATGGTTGACGACATGAAGGATGTGGACCGGGTTCAGGAAGAAATAGACGAAATGGGATATGGTACAAACAGCCTTGCCGATATGAGAAAACCAATGCAGAAACAGGCCCAGACCATCCAGCTGGTACTGGGAGGCCTAGGCGCAATATCACTTTTAATTTCAGCTCTCGGCATTACCAATACCATGATAATGTCAATATATGAAAGAACCCGCGAAATAGGTGTTATGAAGGTTTTAGGCTGCAAGATGAACAACATACGGCAGCTGTTTCTGCTGGAAGCGGGTGTTATTGGATTATTCGGAGGCTGTATCGGTGTCCTTCTGAGCTATCTTGCCTCCCTGGTTTTAAATACCGTAGGCAGAAATATTATGAACTCGGGTGACAACGGCATGGGCATGGGAATGGGTATGGGCATGAGGATGGGCATGGATAGCGGCGGTTCAAAGATATCGGTTATTCCTCCCTGGCTGGCACTGCTGTCAATCGTTTTTGCAATAATGATAGGAATTGTGTCGGGTTTTTCACCCGCAAGAAGGGCTATGAAGCTCAGCGCACTGGAAGCAATCAAGTCGGAATAAGCATTTGTCACATAAAGTTTTACAACTTAAAAAAGTCGGCCTGGCGCCGACTTTTTCTTTTTCTTTAACTATACTCTTAATTTTTATATGAAAGATCCCTTTACAGAGTAAACTTCCGCACCTGATCCTCCAGCTTCCTTGAAAAGCCCAGACTGTTGAGCGTTGAGTCCTGAACGTTCTTAAACTGTTCGGCAACTTCAGCAGTTTTCGCCGTAATATTCTCTATACCGTTGGCACTCTCGTTTACACTTGCAGTTACCTGTTCAAGAGCACCAACTATATTCGAAACGGATTTATTCATGGCCTTTGAGGATTCATTAAACTCGTTCATTATGGTACTGAAACGGGCTGAATCGGAATAATACTGTTCGCCTGTTTCAATAAGTTTTCTGTAATCTGCGAGAACATCCTGGTCAACGAAATCCAGAAGAACACCCGCACTGTCTGTGAGTGCACCCACAGATTCGTTTACCGTCTTCACTATATTCTTTATATCAGCTGCTGTTTTTGAGGATTGATCGGCCAGTTTTCTGATCTCATCCGCCACCACGGCAAAACCCTTGCCTGCCTCTCCTGCCCTGGCCGCTTCAATGGCCGCATTAAGGGAAAGCAGATTTGTCTGCTGGGTTATCTGAAGTATGGCCTGGGCAAGCAATTCAATCTGGGAAACGGCCTTTGCCTTATCCATGGCTGTTTTCAGCTGCTGCTTGACATCTTCATATACATTGCTGGCATTTTCAGTTGACTTTACGGCACTTTCCTTTATTCCACTGGCTTTTTCACTTATCAGACTTGCAGACGAAGCACCGGATTCGGAATTCTGCGAAATCAGATTTACATTTTGGAGTATTTCCTGTGTATCAAAATTTATCTGATGGGTTGTTGCGGCTGATTCCTGCATGGAAGCAGAAATACGTTCGGTGGTTTCAAGCGTATCATCCGTTTTATCTTTTAATTCCTGGGATAGTTTTTGAACTTCCTGGGAATTGTCCATTATGTTTTTGGAGGATTCCAGCATAAGACTCAGCATTTCTCTCAAAGAGCCTCGCATAGAGGAAAGATTTCTTGCCAGAAGCCCCATTTCATCCCTTCTGCCTTTTATCCTGTCATAGGTTTTATCATGGGACAAATCAAAATTGGCCGTTCTCTCAACAACTTTCAGAAGAACCTTTATGGGAATTGTCAGGGAAAATGTCAGCCAGGTTCCTACTCCGATTACAAATACGGCCGAGAAAACTCCCACAAGCAGAATCGGAAAATCCAAAAACTCATGTGCGGTAACTCCACCGCCTACGATCAGTATACAGCCTGCCACGATCAATATTATCTTCTTACTGATAGACATAGCATCGCGCCCCCAGTATTTTAGAAATTTTGAAATTTCAAGAATTTTTAGAAACTTTGGTAATCTTAGTAACTTTTTCTTTTATACTATCATATTATGTCGATAATATCCATACTCTGTTTTATGATTTTTGTCCATTTAAGCTTTCTTTTAATGCTTTTTGATATTTTACCCTCTATTGACAATGTATAACACGCCTCACGCCGGCTATTTTCACTCAAAAACGTATTGTACATTGTCAATAGAGGGTATACATTATATGTATAAACAGAGCAGAAAACATTAAAAATGTATAAAAAAAAGATAGCTTACAATATATACAGCGTTTAATGAAATATGCTATGTTTATAGAAAATAAATCGCTTATTATACATAATGGGAAGGTGATTAAATGTCTGAACAAATCAAGCTTATTGCATCCCGAATAAAGGAACTGCGTGAGATTTCGGCTATTTCGGCCCAAACTCTTGCAGCTGAGCTTAATATTTCAGAAGAAATTTATCTCGAATACGAAAGTGGAAATACTGATATTCCTGTCAGCTTTCTTTACCAGATAGCAAACAGATTCAATGTTGAGCTGTCAGCCATCCTAACAGGTGACAATCCAAGGCTGCATACCTATCAGGTGGTCAGAAAAGGAAAAGGTGCCAATGTTGAAAGAAGAGAGGATTATAAATATCAGAGTCTTGCAAACAACTTTATAGGTAAGAAGGCTGAACCTTTTATCGTAACTGTTGCTCCTGAAGCCGACAGTTTTCCTGTTCACTTTAATTCACATAAAGGTCAGGAGTTCAATTATGTTATAGAGGGTACATTGAAAATAATAATCAACGGTCATGAACTGGTATTGGAGGAAGGAGATTCGGTATATTTCGACTCCTCTGCAAATCATGGCATGAAAGCCCTAAACGGCAAGCAGGCAAAATTTTTGGCAATTATTCTTTAGTAGCAGGGGGAAAATAACAAATGTTAAACAAGTATCTTTCTCAGGTGGACTTCTCATCATATGAGGATTTCTACGAGAATTTCAAGATAAAAGTACCTGAGAATTTCAACTTTGCATACGACGTTGTTGATGAATATGCAAAAACCGATCCAAACAAAATTGCACTTGTATGGTGTGATGAATCAGGCGCGGAAGCGACATTTACTTTCGCCCAACTCAAGGAATACAGTGATAAAACTGCAAATTTCTTTAAAGCCGCCGGCATCAAACGGGGTGATCCGGTAATGCTGATTTTAAAAAGACGCTATGAATTCTGGTTTTGCATACTGGCATTACATAAGCTGGGTGCCGTTACAATACCGGCAACTCATCTTTTGACTTCAAAAGATATTGTTTACAGAGCAAATGCCGCCGATATCAAGATGATTGTCTCGGTATCGGAGCCGGAAGTCATCATGCATATCGAGGAGTCCCTGAGCAAATCTCCCAGCCTTAAATATAAAGCTCTTGTGGGCGACAGCAAAGAGGGCTGGCTTGACTTTACCAGTGAAGTAGACAAATCCTCCAATGTTTTTGAAAGACCCACCGGAGATCAGGCTTCACAGAACAGCGACATATCTCTGCTCTATTTCACTTCGGGTACAACAGGCATGCCCAAGATGGTTCAACACGATTTTCTATATCCGTTGGGCCATATCCTGACGGCAAAATACTGGCAAAATGTCAGCGACGGCGGCTTACACCTGACTGTGGCCGATACGGGCTGGGCAAAGGCGGTCTGGGGGAAGATTTACGGTCAGTGGCTGGCTGGCAGTGCGGTTTTTGTATATGATTATAATAAATTTGTTCCCAAGGAATTGCTGCAGGTTATTTCAAAGCATAAAGTCACCACTTTCTGCGCTCCGCCAACCATGTACAGATTCTTTATAAAGGAGGATCTGAGCAAGTTTGATCTGAGCAGCCTGAAGTATTGTGCAGTAGCGGGCGAGCCTCTTAATCCCGAGGTCTATAACCAATTCTATAAAGCCACAGGTATAAAGCTTATGGAAGGCTTCGGACAAACAGAATTGACCGTAACTCTTGCAACTTATCCCTGGATGGAGCCAAAGCCCGGTTCCATGGGCAAGCCTTCACCGGGTTATGATATTGACCTCCTGGATGATGAAGGCAACTCTGTTCAAGATGGTGAAGAAGGTCAGATAGTGGTCAGAACCCATAAAAAGAAACCGGCCGGAATGTTTGGCGGGTATTACAGAGATGCTGCCCTGACTCATAAAGTCTGGCATGATGAAATTTACTATACCGGTGACGTGGCATGGCGTGATGAGGACGGCTATTACTGGTTTGTTGGAAGAGCAGACGATGTAATAAAAAGTTCCGGTTACAGAATCGGACCTTTCGAAGTGGAAAGCGCTTTGATCGAACATCCTGCCGTTATGGAATGCGCAATCACTGCCGTTCCAGATGAAATCAGAGGCCAGATTGTCAAAGCTACCGTCGTCCTGACAAAGAACTATTCACCAGGCGACGAGCTTGTAAAAGAGCTCCAGGATCATGTGAAGAGAGTAACTGCTCCGTACAAATATCCGAGAATTATAGAATTTGTGGCAGAGCTTCCAAAAACAATCAGCGGTAAGATCAGACGCGTTGAGATAAGAGAGACCGACAGCGATAAGAAATAAAAATTAATTGGGCAGTTCCATTAAAAGTGTATGCCTGACTTTGGAAAGCACAAGTGTTTTAGCTGCTGAAATCGGCTTCCTGCCGATTTCAGCAGCAACCCGGGACCAGGATGTTGAGTGTTCTGCGGCACTCCATCTTATTCCCTTGTAGGATCAAATCTGAAGCCCATGGGCTTAATCTTCTTTTCACCGGGATTCAGAACATATATGTCATCAATGTATTCCCACCTCACAAGTATACTTGTAGACCTTTTTTCGGATATCTGCTTTTCCTTGGGGATCTCATTACCTCCGTCATCTATGATCTTCGTTATGGTTCCTGCCCCTTCCAGCCAGATTCCTATTTCATCAACATCCATCAATTTTGCATAGATTATATTGTTAACATCATAGAAATAGTTTAAAACCGTATTCTGCTCGGCTATTTTTCTTAGGCACAAAAAAATATTTTCACCAATGTAGCTGTTTAGAAACATATCTTTTAACTCCTGTCAAAATTTCAGCTATAATATTAAATGAATTTTCTTTGAGGAATGTTACAAATATTTGAGCAATACTAAAGCCCCGTAAATTACGGGGCTGAAAAAAGGGTTTTAAAGGAGAAACAATTATGAAAAAGTTTATGTTTAAATGATAATATAATTTTATTAATAAACCATTTATAAATGATGAACTTTCTGTAAACAAACAAAGTCGATTTTTCTCATATATATGTGTATATTAACTTAACCTGTTGTGCCAGTTAAATTGTCGCTCAACTTTTCAGTAGCACAGTTTATGTTCATACAGGTACGAGTATAACTTCAAGCTATAGATTAGCACGATAAAAGTTAATTCAATTTCTAAACAGGTAGCTGGTAATAGGGCAGTTCTTTGGTTGGAACAAAGCCAAGCTTTTGGGCAAGATTATATGATGCCGTATTTTCCAGTCTGCAGGACCAGACAGGCTCCAGGCCCTTAGCCAGGCAGTAGTCAATAAGCGCTGAACAAACCAGAGCGGCATACCCTTTTCCCCTGTACTTGCCGGATGTTTCAATACCTATTTCCAATTTGCCTTCCATCAGAAATGCCGCAAAGGCTGTAGAAGTTATATCTCCGCCAGATATAAGGCTATAGCCTGCACTATTGACTTCGAAATCCTTTGCGTCCTTCCAGAATAATTTTGGAATAACCGCTCCTTGTATATTATCAAACATTTGGCCGGATGTTTTTACGATTTGAAAAGAATCAACGCCTGAATGCTGTTTAAAATCCTTATATCGGTTTATATCAAATTCAAAATTTATCCTTGTGTATCTGATAACTTTGTCCTTATTATCCTGCGTACCATTACCCAACTCACTATTTCCCATAAGAGAAGAGCCTGCCAGCATTTCGATGACAGGTTTCCAGTCGGGAGGATACACCTGCAGGAACTCAACATTTTTCCGTTCCCCGTTTGAATTAAGCAGATACTTTACCAATTCAGCATTAAACTCCTTATTGTCCGACTTCCCCAAAAGCAGCGACATGCCATATGGGTGTACTATATAAAAAGTCTTGTGCTCTTCAGCATTGTCAGCATAGACTTTGCCAGGTATCTGCTTGTTTATCACGGCCTGTGCAAACAGAGTATTTATTTCCAGGGCCTTTAATGGTTCAATGACCCTGGAATATTCATCAATATTTAATTCTATCATTTCAACCTCCACAATTGCGTTATTTTTCCAATTGTAGCAAAGTTTATATCATTTATCAACATGACAGAACCAAAAAAGAGACTGTTACAAACTAAAACAGCCTCTTTTTCTGGAATAATTTTTACTTTGACTATTAAATTTGATAATCCGCTTATACAAGCTTCATCAAAATCTCATTGCTTCTTTCTATGAATTTTGCCATTGCATCAGGTTCAAGCGGCTGATGACTCATCATGGCAAGGTCATATATATGTTCACTGATAAGCTTGATTTGATCTTTCCTGGTTTCATCCTCTTTCATGTCGGTCAAAGCCTTGACAAGCCTGTTTGAGGAATTCAGTACAAGTGTTTGCTCTTTCGGAAACATATGGCTCATATCCATGCCGCCGAACATGGCGCTCATCTCCTGCATTCTTCTTGACTGCTCAGACAGGAGAATCATTGCAGGAACGGATTCATTCTTCAGCGACTCAACCTGAATCTTCAGTTTATCATCATCAACAGCAGCCTTGAACAGCTTTTCCAGATATGATACGTCAGCTTCAGCAATTCCTGTATCGCCGTTCTTCATACTGTCGGATATATCAGCATCTATTCTGTTGAAATGCACACCCGACATTTTGCTCTCAAGCAGCTGCATGAAGTGGTTATCAATCATAGTGGAAAGTATGACCGCCTCCATTCCGTTTTCGTTAAACAGTCTGATATACTGAGCCTGCTGCTTTTCATTTGATACATAAAACACCTTGTTTTCGTGCTTTTCCTTGTTGTTTTCCAGATAATCCTTTAAGGTTGTATATCCTCCCTTTGTTGACTTGTAGATGAGTATATCCTTTACCCTGTCATAGAATTTTTCTTCTCTGATACAACCGTATTTAACAAAAGGATTGATATCATCCCAGTACTTATTGTAATTTTCACGCTCATTTTCAAAGATGGAAGTCAGCTTATCTGCAACCTTCTTTGTGATATGAGTGGATATCTTGTTTACGTAGCCGTCATTCTGCAGGAAGCTTCTGGATACGTTCAACGGCAGGTCGGGACAGTCAAGGACACCCTTTAGCAGCAGCAGGAATTCCGGAATGACTTCTTTAATATTGTCAGCTACAAATACCTGATTGTAGTAAAGCTTGATTTGACCTTCCATTGTCTCAAATTCATGTTTGAGCTTTGGGAAATAAAGTATGCCTTTGAGGTTAAACGGATAATCCATGTTCAAATGAATCCAGAACAAAGGTTCGTTGAAATCGTGGAATACCTTTGTATAGAACTGTTTGTATTCCTCTTCTGTACAATCCTTTGGATTTTTCAGCCACAGGGGTTGAGTATCGTTTAAGGGTTCCGGCTTTTTGGGTTCTGCATTTTCAGCAGCATCCTTTTCGTCCGCACTCTTGTTATCATCAGCATTTTCAGGAACTTTGGCAGCATCCTCAAGGTACAGCTCATACGGAAGAAAAGCAAAATACTTTTCAAGAGTCGTCCTCATTTTATACTCTTCGGTAAACTCGAGGCCGTCCTCAGCCAGGTAAAGAGTAATTGTGGTTCCCCTCTCTGTTCTGTCGGAGTCCAGCATTTCAAACTCGGTACCTCCGTTGCTTATCCATCTGACAGCAGCGGCTCCTGGCTGGTAGGATAACGTGTCGATCTGCACCCTCTCTGAAACCATAAAGGCTGAATAGAAGCCCAGGCCGAAGTGACCAATTATTTGCCCGTCATCAGACTTGTCCTTGTACTTTTCAAGAAAATCGACCGCTCCTGAAAAAGCAATCTGATTGATGTATTTTTTAACTTCTTCATCAGTCATACCAAGGCCATTGTCAATAACTTTTATGGTTTTTTCATTTTTGTCTACAATGACCTTGATTTCAAACCTGTTGTCATCCGGCAGGTCAGCTTCACCAATGGCGTCAAGCTTCTTAAGTTTGCTGATTGCATCGCTTGCATTTGAAACAAGCTCTCTGATAAATATATCCTTTTCAGAATATAACCACTTTTTTATTATTGGAAAAATGTTTTCGGTATTAATTGAAATACTTCCGCTTTCGTGTTTCATAAATCTACCTCCGCTTGAAAATTTTCAACAATAATAATATACCTCTATTGTACCAAACTTTCAAGTACTTTTTAGCACTCAATTAACAAGAGTGCTAATAAATATGTATTATATTGTTAATTTAACTCGTTGTGCTAATCGGTATTTTGTTTTGCTTACAGGTAGATTTAATTATAGTCAACTGGTACGCAAGGATAAATTCATAAAATAAGGTGCACGGTAAAGCATAAATTATTAATCCGCACCACACATTAAATTAACCATATAAGGATATCCTCTTCTGTTCGTCACAGGATATATTCTTTTTCTTGCCTTCAAGCTGGGTTACCAGCAGGATTTTCCCGTTCCACAGATCCACCAGGTGCTTAAGGGTCTCATAGGCATAACTCAACTCCAGCTCCCTGTCATCGTACTCATGTGTCAGCACAAGAGTGTTATCCTTCTGATTCCACTCTTCTACTCTTATTGAAGGAATGCTGCCGATTCCCACCGTATTGCATAGGGTATCCCTTACAATTTTCCAGCCTTCATCATCGGATACTTCGGATACCATATAATCGTTTCCTGCCGTGACATATTCAAACAGGTTCATTTCACTGCATAATTCCTGTGTGAGATATCTTCTGATAAATGACTGGTCTCTTTCTGTCTCCCTTATTTCAAAGATTTTTTCCTGACCATATTTCTCATTCAGGCTTTCGAATATTTTAAATCCTATGTAATAAGGATTTATACTTGATTTCAAAGGACGAATCACTTCATTGTGCCTTTTTAAAAACTCCATATGCATGTTCTGGGGAAGCTCAAGCTTGTTCATGATACTATAGTGCCAAAAGCTTGCCCAGCCTTCATTCATTATTTTCGTCTCTATCTGAGGCAGAAAATATTGAGCCTCTTCCCTAACTATCGCCAGGATATCCTTTTCCCAGTCCTGCATCCTGCCATATTTAATTATGAATTTTAGAATATCCTCCTCAGGCTTCTCAGGAATTTTTATTTCCTGCTGAACAAGCTGCTTAACTTCCTCTGGGTTTTGTTGAGAGTAGCGTTCCAGATATGGAAAGTCCCTATTGTTCTCGGTTAGAGCAGATACATTCTTTTCGGGTTTATCCGGCGGTCTGTTCTGGAACTCCAAGACCCTCTCGGTCTGAAGTTTTACCGCATGGGCGGCATTTAAAATCTTTTCAACCCGCGCATAACCTATACTGGGATCAGAGATGTATTCCCTGATACGGTTGGCATGATTTTTAAACATTTCTACGGTATACTCCGCCTTGGTCCCCAACTTAAACAGCCTGTTATTTTTGAAAAAATCATTATGAGCATATACGTGTGCAATTGTCAGAACCTGAAGCAGGAGTGAATTGTCTTTCATAAGATAGGCAAGGCATGGATTTGAGTTTATAACCATTTCATAGGGTAAACCCGTTAGGTTGTATTTATGAAGAGTTTTTATCTTTTCATATGACTTGCCGTAACTCCAGTGAGGGTAATGCGAAGGCATCCCTACGTAGGATTCATAACCGATCATGTCCTCATAATCTATTATCTCAAATTCCTGATTATAATAATCAAGTCCGTACTCCTTTACAATTCGTTCTATCCGTTCATTCCAATATTCCAAATCAACTATGCTAAAATCCGCCATAAAACCTCCTGTATCCATACATTTACACCGTAACCAATCAAGCTATTCACCCTTCTCAAGAAGTTTTTTTAATGCCGGAAGGACATCTTCTTTTTTATTTATATTTATTGCCGCAAAATTTTTGCTGTCAATCTTGCTCTGAAGTTCGGCTTTAATAGTACTTCCCATACTGTAGTAGCCCGGCACGATTTCTCCATAGCCGAATAAATTACATACCTCACACAGTTTATTGGCGCTGTCCACTGCTTTTTTGTTATCCTCCGACCAATTATCCCCATCACTGCAATGAAAGGCGTAAATATTCCAATTGGATGGACTGTATCTTTCACTGATTATTTCAAGCGCCTTTTCGTATCCGCTGCTGATGTAGGTGCCTCCAGATTCGCCTCTGTGAAAAAACTCCTTTTCGTTAACTTCCTTTGCAGTGGTTGTATGAGCTATAAACACAACTTCCACATTAGAATATTTCAGCTGTAAAAACTGGTACAGCAAAAAATAAAAACTTCTTGCAAGGTACTTTTTTGTCTGGTCCATTGAACCGGATACATCCATAATACACAATACAACGGCATTATAGTCCTTTTTATTATCTTCCTTTATCCTGTAATATCTCAAATCATCCTCTATAAAAGGAAATCTGTTTTTCTGCAGTCCATTTATTTGAATAGAACTTACATGAGTCTCAGAGTTTTCCTCGGAATCTTCATCATATTTTTGAGTCTTTTCCTGATTAAGCTCATTCAAGGTACGCTTGGTAGCCTGCTTCCGCTTGATCTTTTCCACCGTCGAGCGCTTTTTTGCAAGTCTGGGAGGAATACCTCTCTGCTGGTAGCCAAGCTTTCTGTAGCTTTTTTCCTCCAACTGTGACAATTGTTTTTTATCTATATCGGGCAGGTTTAAGTCATCGAAGAGGTATCTTATTACCTCTTCGATTGTGATTTCAGTTTCGTATATTTCTTCACCTTCCTGATTTCCGGCTCTTCCTTTTCCGCTTCCGCTCTGGGCTTCCCCTGCAAATTTATCGCCTCTTTTTTCACTGCCGTCGCCCGAACCTATACCAGGTTTATTTCTACCGTAAACAAATTGAAATTCCTTAATACCCCTTATAGGTATTTTTATTTTCTTATCCCGGCTTTTTCCGATAATACTCTCTTCTGCAATGATATTGCCAAGATTCTTTTTAATGGATTCCTCCACCAATTCCCTGTGCCTCCGACGGTCTTCGGCAGATCTGTCACGCCCGCCGCTGCTGTTTTCTCTGAATATAGCCATAATATATCAGCCTCCATAACTAATCCTTCCAAAGGTTATTGGCAGCATATTTCAATATTACGTTGCAGCAATGGTCGCAGTAACCGTTCTTTTTCATTTCTTCAACCATTGTATTATATTTCTGGGTTTGTTCCTTGTCTCTCACTTTTGCCTGGGTAATAATTCTGCTGAGATCTCTCACAGAAGTTGTAAGCTTCTTTTCTATTGCATCCTTTAAAGGTTCATAACTGGTGTAATCAAGACTTCCTCCATTTCTCATAACAAAGAACATATAGGCGGTCACATCGGACCGGAAGCCCTTTACAGCCGTATCGGATATTCCAATCTGTTCCTCTATGGACCTCATGAATTTCTCATCGGGTTCCAGTTCCTCTCCGGTATTTTTATCCTTTATTTTAGTCTTGTTTACAAAGGCCTCGGCATGGTCCAGGTAATTGTTAAACAGACTTTCGGCCTGCTCTCTGTACCCGTGTATAAAGGCCTTTGTTACTTCCTTTTCAAGTATTTTATTATATTCCTTCTTTACTGTATCGTATATCAATCTTAAATATCTTTCTTTTTCATCATCTCCTATACCCAGTTCCTTGACAGACTTTATCAGGGATTCCATCACAGCAATAGGATTTATACAGTCATTTTCAGATTCTGATAAGGCAGTATCCAGGGCTTTCATTATGAATCTTGTTGAAATACCTGTCATGCCTTCCCGGGGAGCTTCCTCACGCAGCTCGAATATGTCTATTTTTCTGGTCATGCCCTTTTCCAGGATTTCTTCGCCGTTATATATTTTTAATTTGGTCATGGTATCAACCTTGTTTGACGGGCTAAGTCTTGTAAGAATTGCAAACATTGATGCAATCTCAATTGTATGCGGTGCTATGTGGGCTTTGAATTTGCTTTTTGACAGCATTTTTTCATAGATTTTAATCTCTTCGTTTAATTCCATACAATATGGAACCTCTATTCTCACTATTCTGTCCAATATGGCTTCATTTGTGTGATCGGATTTGAACTTGTTCCATTCGGCTTCGTTTGAATGGGCCAGGATTACTCCGTCAAAGTAAATCATGGCGCCTTTTCCCGGCGACGGTATGGATTTTTCCTGTGTTGCAGTTATCATGGTATGCAGGTATTCCGTTTCATTTTTGAAAACTTCAATGAATTCGACAATTCCACGGTTACCCGCATTAAAGGCCCCATTGAGGGACAGTACTCTGGGGTCATCCTCCGGATAGAGGTCAATTTTTGAAATGTCCACACTTCCGGTGAGTATGGAAGAGTCCTGATTGTTGGGATCAACCGGGGGAACTACGCCGATACCTTTTCTGGAGCGTATGGAGAAGCTCACCGTTTCTACTGGAAACCTCTCATATTCTCCTGCATATTCGTTTTTCAGTCTGTATCTGCATATGGGGCATAAATCTCCCTCTATTTTAACGTGCAGTGTATCCTCAAATTCTTTTCTGAGATGTTTGGGCACAAGGTGCAGCGGTTCTTCTCTCATGGGACAACCCTTTAAAGCGTAGACAGGTGCTGCCATTTCAAGTGCCTTTTTTAACGCTTCCATCAGTGAGGATTTACCCGCACCTACGGGTCCCACGAGATATAACACCTGCCGTGACTCTTCACCGGCCATTGCAGCCGAGTGAAAATACCTGACTATCTTCATAATGGTTTTATCAATACCGAAAAAATCCTCATCAAAAAAAGCATACTTTTTGATTATATCATTTCCGTATATTCTTCTTAATCTTGGATTCTCATCTGTTCGAACAACCTCCGCCCCCTTTGATACTATAAGGTCGTACAACCTTTGATGAGCGAGAACAGCCACCTCTGGATTTGATTTTACCAACTGAAGATATTCAAGAAACGTGCTTTCAAATACCCTTTTTACCCTATCATCTCTGTCCTTTTGAATCATTGCTTTGAAGTCAAACTCCGGTGTGGTCATCTGGAAACCTCCCTTTTTACCTGGTAGATTTGAAGGAACAAACAGTTTTACTGTCATTATAATCAATAGTTTTGAAATTTGTTCCTGATAAAATATCTCATTTTAAAATATATGTGAGTATTGGAAAAATATTATTGAATAAGTACTTTTCTGTGCTTTAGTTTTTGTACTTTTTGAATTGGAGATTGTCCGGGATTTTACCTGTTTTAGTCTTGATAAGGCAGACTTTTCCGCCCCCTGTTTGGTTCAGATCTTTCAGCCTCTACCGAAGCCGGTCGGATAGCAATCCTGAATGTGGACAATTCGGCAGTTTCAGCAGTAAATTTTCTACCGGCTCTTGGAATTACCAATAGTGTCAGCCAATATGAAATGTTGCTGACATTGTAGTTTGTCAACGTGAAATATACCCTCTATTAACAATGTATAACACGCCTCACGCCGGCTATTTTGCCACTTTTCTTTGTCGTCGTCCTTGCCTTGCGTCAGCAAGGCTGCGTCCATCCTCCTCGAAAATTTCCAAAATATCTCGGCGTGAGGTCTGTGATTTTTGAGTGAGATAATTTGG
>JAEVZU010000007.1 GCA_023392075.1 Bacillota bacterium
GAAAACGGAAAAGTGTGGGAAGAAGCCAAAGGTGATATTTTAAAGGTAAAAGAGATAACAGAACATGCCTGCGGTATTCCGTCTCTGATGATGGGGGAATCTCTGATGAATACTTCGGCCGGATATGATACGGTGCTTTACCGTGAACCTGTGGGAGTCTTTGCAGGAATTGCACCGTTTAATTTCCCCGGAATGATCCCTATGGGCTGGATGATGCCCTTGTGTATAGCCACCGGCAACACAATGGTGCTTAAGCTTGCAAGTATGACGCCCATGACTTCTATCCGATGTCTGGAACTTATGCAGGAAGCGGGTTTGCCGGCCGGAGTTATAAATGCTGTAACCTGCAGCAGGAATGAAGCGGAAATTTTATTGACAGATCCTGCAATAAAGGGTGTAAGCTTTGTGGGTTCAACCTCGATAGGTGCTCATGTATACAAGACCGCAGCTGCCAGCGGAAAGAGAGTCCAGGCATTGACCGAAGCCAAAAATCACGCACTGGTGTTGGAAGACGCACCGCTGGAGAGAACTGCAAGGGGAATAATCAATGCAACCTTTGGCTGTGCGGGTGAAAGATGTATGGCACTGCCGGTGGTTGTGGCACAGGAGAGCATAGCCGATAAATTGACCGGCTTACTGGTTAAATACGCTAAAGAGCTTAAAATCGGACCTGCCTATGATAGAACATCAACCCTGGGTCCGGTTATATCATCCTCCCACAAGGAATGGGTGCTCAATTGGATCGGAAAGGGAATTTCCGAAGGGGCAAAGCTGGTGCTTGACGGCAGAGATGTGAAGGTGGATGGAAATGAAGGCGGATACTACATCGGGCCGACCATATTTGACCAGGTGACACCTGGGATGACTGTGGGTGATGATGAGATCTTCGGACCTGTTTTATGCATAAAGCGGGTAAAGGACTTTGAAGAGGGCCTTGCAGTAATGAATGCAAACCGTTTTGCAAACGGTTCGGTAATATTTACTCAAAGCGGATATTACAGCAGAGAATTCGCCAAGAGAACAGACGGAGGCATGGTGGGGATAAATGTGGGCATTCCTGTGCCGGTAGGTATATTCCCGTTTACAGGCCATAAACAATCCTTCTTTGGAGATTTGCATGCCATTGGAAAAGACGGAGTCAGATTCTTTACAGAGACAAAGGCGGTAACTACCAGATGGTTTGACGATGCTGAAAAAAATAATAAGAACGTCAGTACCTGGGATGGTTCTTTATAATAAGCAACTTGTTTACAAAGGATGTATCGCAAAACTAATACAGCCCGGAAAACAATTTGCTTAAAAATTATCCGGGCCGCAAGCTTAAAGAAAGGGGGAGAATAGTTTGAGAGACTCTGAGGTTAACATTAACCGCGAATACGATGTGCTGTGCATTGGGCTTATAAATATGAACATGCCTGTCAGGCCGGTTGATAAAGATGTTTTTGACAGGGACGTGACAATGGTGAATGCGATTGATGTAATGCCGGGCGGAGATGCCATGAATGAAGCCATTACCCTGAGCAGGCTTGGCAACAGAGTGGGACTTGTGGGGAAAATCGGAGAGGACATTTTCGGTCAAATGCTGCTGGAGATGACCTCCCGGGCAGGAGTCGACACGAGATATATAAGTAAGGATAAAAAAGCAAGTACGAGTGTTTGCGTAATGCTGGTCAATCAGGACGGAAGCCGCAATTTCGCATCTCACAGAGGCGCAAACTGTGAGTTTTGTCTGGAGGACATAGATCTTTCAATTCTAAAGAAAACCAAGATTGTAAACATAGGAAGTATCTATGCCTTGAAAAAACTTGACGGGGATGGTATCGAGGCTATTTTACAGGCAGCGCGTAAAAATGGAGTGATTACATGTGCGGACATGATGTGCGACACATACGGTAAAGGCTTTGATGCAATAAAGGGAGCGCTGGGCAAGCTGGATTATTTTATTCCCAGTTATGATGAGGCTGCAGCAGTAACAGGAGAAACAAGGGTTGAAAAGATAGCAGAAAAGCTGCTGGATATTGGTATAAAGAATGTGATAATTAAATTGGGTGCAAAGGGCTGCTTTGTTTCAAATAATAAACAAAGTTTTTATGAAGCTCCCTATGAGGCTGAAGTAGTGGACACAACAGGTGCGGGAGACAATTTCGTTGCAGGCTTTTTGACCGGCTTAAACATGAATTGGGAGCTGAGCAGATGCATAGAGCTGGCAAACGCCGTGGGATCGCTGGCGGTGGGAAAGGTTGGCTCAAATGGCGCTGTACACAGTATGGACCAGGTTATGGAGTTTATGAAAAACACAAGGAAAATCATTATAGACAGGTCGATTTAGTATATGTGCACATATAAAAGCACGCTGAGGAGGTAATTTATGCTGGAGGAATACAAGCAAAAGCACAGGGTAAAGATCGGTTTAGCTCCGACAAGAAGAATCCTGACCAGAAAGAACTTTTTTGACAAAGCTGATGCCATAAAAGAAAAAGATATTATAGAAGATACTCTGAATCAGAACGGAATAGAATATGTAAACCTGGATTTTCTTAATGAGGAAGGTTTGCTTTACCAGGGCTGTGATTCCGACAGAGTGGCTAAAAAATTCATTGAAGCGGGTGTAGATGCCATATTTGCACCACACTGCAATTTCGGGACCGAAGATGCTGTTGCAAAGCTGGCTAAAAAAGTCAGCAAGCCGCTGCTTTTATGGGGACCGAGGGATGAAGCTCCAAAGCAGGACGGAAGCCGGGAGAGAGACAGCCAGTGCGGTCTTTTTGCCACCTCAAAGGTGCTTCAGCAATTCGGGGTTCCATTTACATATATACCAAATACCAGAGTTGAGGATCCACTGTTTAAAAAAGGCCTGAAAAATTTTGTATCGGCAGCAGCTGTTGTCAAGTCAATGACAAATTTGAGAATCGGTCAGATAGGAACTCGCCCGGCAGGCTTCTGGACTGTAAAGTGCAATGAGGAAGAGCTGCTTGAACGCTTTGGTATTGAAGTGGTCCCTATAACAATTCCCGAGATTAAAAATTCAATGGATGAAATTCTGTCAGTGAAGCCTGTTATACTCAAGGAGACTATTGATGACATTAAAATAAAGATTGACAGGATAGATATAAATGATGAGGCCCTGCAAAAATCAGCAGCCCTGAAGATTGCTATCAGGCAATGGGCCGATGCTGAAGGAATTTCAGCAATTGCCATGCTTTGCAATAAGCCTGTAAGAGAAGCTTTCGGCATTACCCCCTGCTTCATAATGTCGGACTTGACAGATGACGGACTTCCGGTCATATGCGAAACTGATATACATGGTGCGGTAACTTCCATTATGACCCAGGCGGCAGTTCTTGGAGACAGTGCTACTTTTCTTGCGGACATGACTGTCCGGCATCCTGAAAATGACAATGCCGAGCTGTTGTGGCACTGTGGTGTTTTCCCACAAAGTCTTAAGAGCAGGAATTCAAAGACAGTGCTGAATAACCACTATGGAGCCAATTTCCCCGGTGCCTGTGAGTGGGAAATAGAGGGCGGGGATATAACAGTTTCCAGATTTGACGGGGTCAAGGGAGAGTATAGGCTTTTGCTGGCTGAAGGCAGGGGAATTCAGGGCCCGAAAAACAACGGTACATACGTGTGGGTTGAATTTAAGGACTGGATGAAGATGGAGAACCGCCTTATCAATGGCCCTTATATACACCATTGTACCGGAGTTCACGGAAAGGTTGCCGCAGCTCTGTATGAGGCCTGTAAGTACATTCCGGGACTTACTCCCGACCCTGTGGATCCTACAAGGGAAGAAATTGAAAACTTCCTGATATGATGATTTTTAAATAAAAAATTTACAAACGTGTATTTCAAACAGATGGGATAAAAACGAAAGGACTGATTGCATGAAGATAGCAATTGTTACCGAATCAAGTTCGGCAGCTAAAAACTCAATGGTGGAAGCCGCTTTGAACAAGACAGGACATGAAATAATCAATCTTGGTATGTACGGTGTGGACGGTGAGCCGGCGGTTTCATATATTGATACCGGTTTTATGGGGGCATTGCTCCTCAATACCGGCTGTGTGGATTTTGTAGTCGGAGGCTGCGGTACGGGACAAGGCTTTGTAAACGCCATAGTTCAGTATCCCGGAGTAGTCTGCGGTCTTATTTCAGAGCCGCTTGACGCCTGGCTCTATGGGCAGATAAACGGCGGGAACAGCATTTCACTGGCGCTGAACAAAGGCTTTGGATGGGCAGGGGACGTAAATCTTGAGTTTGTCTTTGAGAAGCTTTTCAGTGTGGAATTCGGGACAGGATATCCGGTGCACAGAAAAGAGGTTCAGGCCGGAGCAAGGAAGCAGCTGGCCGCCGTATCAGAGCTGACACACCTTTCCTTTGCCGAAATTCTGGGCAGGATGGATAAGGAATATTTAAAGAAGATATTGTCATATCCCGGCCTGAAGGAAGTTATAGAGAAAAATGCCGATGGAACATTGGCATCAACAAAAGCCCTGCTTACTTTAATTACCGCATTATAAAAATGTAAAGGGAGAACTGGACTATGAACGAATTTCAAACAAAACTTGAGAAGGTGAAAAGGTTCCTGGATGCAAAAGGTTTGGACGGCATAATTTTATCCAGAAGAGAAGCCTTTTCCTGGCTGACCTGCGGAGCTCATGATTTTGTAGCCAAATTTTCAGAAACAGGAGTTGCCGACCTGATAG
>JAEVZU010000024.1 GCA_023392075.1 Bacillota bacterium
GGCTATGACCTTCTTATACTTCACATGTAAATTCATACAATATTCTCCTTGTTTTTTAGAGTTATGTAAATTTATGATACTTTTCCATATTATCACAGAGTATTAAGGATTAGAATATAATATAAAATAATATAATATAGAATCTAAGAATGATAGAATGTATCTATCTCTTTAGATTTTCTGTTATCGATGCATGTTTTACTGTATTGTATAAGTAATTGTTGATTTGCTATTTTTTAGCTTTAGAAGTGCAAATGTATAAAAGCTATACGTCTATGATTATACATATCACTCGTTATACCACGTATCTATTCCCACAGTTTCATTATCCTTCAGGCTGTCATATCTCCCATCGGAGGTTATTACACGTACACCGTACTCCTCAAGAAAATCAAGAAAAAGCAAGGTTTTGGCATTATTCCTCCCCAGCCTTGATAAATCCTTCAGTACTACCAGATTAATGTTGCAGGATAACACATCCTTTTTGAGCTCTTCCAGAGCATTTCTCTCAAAGCCTGAACCCGATACATTATCATCGACATACGTTTTGTATATTGTTCCAAGATTATTTCTCTTTACATAATCAACCAATAGTTTTTTTTGAGTTTCAATTGTTTCAAGGTTTTCTTCATTTTCATCTCTGCTCTGCCGAACATATATTCCTATGTGATA
Organism: Bacillota bacterium; assembly: GCA_023392075.1. GTDB lineage: Bacteria > Bacillota > Clostridia > Acetivibrionales > DSM-1351 > Ruminiclostridium. The sequence goes on from JAEVZU010000024.1 coordinate 673, forward strand.
ATTGATATCAGGCTTGTTGAATCCCAGCATTGCCCTGCTACCTCCTTGCTGCATGTGTTGAAATTTCCTTCATGGCATCTGTTAAATCAGGACTGACTTCTATTTCATTTATATTCACATTCTCCGAATATTAAAATTTGTCCTAAATAAATTAGAATATTAGTTTATCTGAAAGAAAAGAAGATAGTTGGTAATCAAAGCAGCAAAATATCGCACAGGACTCGAACAAGCATCGTAGTACACCGGTGATACAGATTCATAGACAACATATTCGTAAGTTGTACCCATTACACCACCTTCCGATAATGGAGAAAGTGTTGTAGTATTCTTAAGCGTGTTTACCTTTTTGCTCTGATCCCAGGCGTATGAATACAATTGAGAATCCTTTGTTCTCCCGTAAGACGATGAAATCAGCATTCTATTTCCACTTACTGAAATCTGAAACAATAGTTATAAATTATTTTTATTGGTGTAATCAGACCTTTAATAAAAGCCCATTACTACTTGCTGAGGTTGGTGAATTTTCAAAATTCCTTGAGCAACCGGAAATAAATAAAGCAAAAGTAACTGCAATCATTAAAAAACTTAACTTTATATTTATACTACACATACTCTAACAGCCTAGCTTTTTACCAGATAAAACATTATTATTTCTTTAAGGTCCCGGATCAGGACCAACATATACAATTTCATCTCCAATCATATAAAAATTAAAAATATAATCATTGCTATATTGATTATCAGCAAGAATAGCTTCCATCTTTTTTTGAGTATTTTCGTATCCCTGGTATGAGAAAACCGTACCAACCCCACCTTTATACTCTTCATACTTCTTTTCGGAATTAATAAAAAAACCTCTGCCGGAGTCCGAACCCGGACCGTTCCATTTTGGATTAACTGTCATTCTGTCTATGGTAAAAATAAAATATGTTTGTTCCCCACTCTCTTCTATTCGTATTCCCTGCAATTTACCCGGAAACATATCAACCTTTCTTTTTTCAGTGAAGATTTTGTGAAGTAGCTCATCTGTAGTATAATTGCTTAACAACGGTGAAGCCCTTGATTCCTCTGAGTTTTTCTCAAGATATTCAATCCTGTCTTTTAAGGAAGCATTCTCAGACGACAGTTTTTCATTTTCACTCTTAAGCTTATTATTTTCTTGAAACAAATCAGAGTTATCAATAGTTGTAATAATGTCTACAGTACTCACCGGTGTGGTGCTTCGTCCGGATTGAGAGCACGAAACCAGGAACAATGAGGCCGCGAGACTGACTATCAATAACAGAAGCTTTATCCGTCTCATATTAGCTTTCCACCTATCTGTTAAAGTTTTTACAGTGATGCCAAATACCTCTATGGCGTCACTATAAATGTTAATTAATATATTTTAATTTATAAACAACTATGTCTGGCATGAGCATAACCGGAACAGGCTAGTTCCTTCTAAGGAATTTTCCTAAATAAAAATATTTCCAGCCGAATCTATAAATATCACATATTATTAAAGCTAACTGGAAATGTTTAATTAAAATATATATTCAACCTGCCCAAGACTGTGTTCACTCAAGAGGCGGGTACTTTATGTCTTTTTTATAATACCAGGCTTCTTTTCCACCGGCAAACATTATAAGTACTTTATCTTCCTCTTGTTTTTCAATAAATCCAAACTGATCGTAGCTTTCAACATGGTTTTCATTTTTATCAACTCCCAGGGTTCCTTTAGGGATAATGATATCTTTTACAAGCTTTTGGTTCTCTTTTGTATATTTTTCAGTATTTGATTCGCGTATCCATCCTCTATTATTTGTAGGTGTATCATATGTTCTAAAAACTACAAACAACCACGTAGTATCATAAGTGGTATAGCCTGCAAACACCACTTCTACCAAGGTATCGTTAAGATCACATACTTTTGGGCTGGTGTCATCAGGCATCCACAATAGTGGAGCTGATTTACTAATAAATCTATACTGTTCTTCGTACCCCATATAAGTAACAGACAAAGTTTCATAACCTGGGGATCTTGTGATTTCACCACTACTTGTTGGTGCTGGTGTTTTTTCAAAATTCCTTGAGCAACTTGAGCTAAATAATGTAATAATAGCTATAATTATTAATAAACCTGACTTTAATTTCATACTACACCTCCAGCTTAAAATTGAATAGTGTAAAGTAGTTTCCTAAGAATACAATAAAAGGCACTATTGTTGAAATAATGCCTCTCTTGCTTTTCAATTTCTGTTTCGCCGGTTAGCGTTCATATCTTAAATTTTGATATATCATAAGCAGCAAAATATCGCACAGGACTCGAACAAGTATCATAGTACACCGGTGATACAGATTCATAGACAACATATGCGTAAGTTGTACCCATTACAACACCTTCCGATAATGGAGGAAGTGTTGTAGTACTCTTAAGCGTGTTTACCTTTTTACTCTGATCCCAAGTGTATGAATACAATTGAGAATCCTTTGTCCTTCCGTAAGACGATGAAATCATCATTCTATTTCCTCTGACCGAAATACCCTGTGTTTTCAGTGGAACTGAAATCTGGAACTGATACGGCAGTGTCGGGCTTGTTGTTGTCTTGTTATTTACCGCATAGCAGCGTGCAAATGATTTGTCAGAGTCAGTTTCGCTGAATTGTGCAATCCAGAGATAATCATTCACAGCATCATAACACATAGTTGAAGCAGAATAGCTCAAATCTGCTACTCTATTATATGAAACACTTAAAACTTTACCTTTGCAATCCGCCAGTTTTGAATATTTAAAACATCCGACAGAATTCCCATTTGAAACCCATATGTTGCCACTTGTGCTGCAGTCGTAAGCAATCCCGCCTACGTGTGCGGTACCGGGTAACTTGATTGTACCATAATAAGATTTATCACTCTCATTAAATACATATATAACCGAATTATGAGTACCGGTTTCGTCTCCGCAATACGCAGAAATCAACAGGTAATCACTTGCAA
>JAEVZU010000039.1 GCA_023392075.1 Bacillota bacterium
TTAAAACCGATGTTGACGCATTGGGTACTGCATTGCTGGAGCTTGGTCTCAAGGACAAATGCATAGCGGTTATTGGAGAAAACAGGTATGAATGGTGTGTGTCATATCTGGCTGTTACAAATGGAACAGGTATTGTCGTTCCAATAGACAGAGAACTGCACGTTTCTGAAATAAATAATATTCTCGGCAGATGTAATGCCGATGCCATCATATACTCCGGTAAGCATAACGACTGTATGAAAAAGCTTTCAACCACGGTACCGTCTGTAAAATATTTTATAAACATGGATGAAAGCCAGGACAGCGATTTTTATTTGTCCTTTAACAGTCTTGTTGAGAGGGGAAAAGAACTTTTAGCTTCAGGCAATCTTGAGTATGTTGACTCGGAAATAGAAAGGGATGCCCTGGCAGTGCTGCTGTTTACCTCGGGAACCACCGGTCTTGCCAAAGGTGTGATGCTGAGTCACAGAAATATTTGTTCGAATGTGGTTTCAGTACGTTCAACCGTTTTGGTTGACACAAATGATACCTCCCTGTCAATCCTTCCCATGCATCACACCTATGAATGTACCATAGGTTTTCTGGCCTTCATCTATTCTGGAGCAACCATATCCTTTAACGAAGGTTTAAAATATATAGCCAAGAATCTAAAGGAAATGAAGCCTACCATTCTTGTAGTTGTACCCTTGATACTGGAGAATCTCTATAAAAAGATATGGGCCCAGGCAGGAAAACAGAAATTCGGAAGGTTGAAGCTTAAACTGGCTCTTTTTATAACAACTATATTAAATTATCTCTTCCGTATTGACATTACCAAGAAGGTATTCAAGCAGATACATGACAACGTGGGAGGAAGGCTGAGGCTCATATTAACCGGTGCTGCGGCAATAGACCCTTCTGTTTCAAAAGGGTTCAGACGTATGGGTATAAAAGTTTTACAGGGGTATGGTCTCACAGAGTGTGCTCCTCTGGTCACCGGAAACAGGGATTATGAGTACAGGGATAACAGCGTGGGCAAAGCCTTGCCCGGTGTTGAAGTTAAAATAAACAACCCTGATGAAAATGGTGTGGGTGAAATACTTGTAAAAGGTGAAAATGTTATGCTCGGTTATTACAAGGATGAGGAAGAAACCGGCAGAAACCTTTTTAACGGCTGGTTCCACACCGGTGATCTCGGAACGGTGGACAAGTCCGGTTACGTATATATAACCGGTAGAAGTAAAAATATTATTATTACAAACAACGGTAAAAATGTATACCCGGAGGAACTGGAAGCTTCTATAAATAAGAATCCCTGCGTACAGGAATCCCTTGTATCGGGTGAACTTGACCGGATGACAGGAGAAACGCACATTCATGCGCATATATTGCCAAACCTTGAATACATAAAGGAAAAGTTCAAAGATGTAAGTCTGTCAAAGGATGAGCTGTTGAACCTGTTCAATGACATTGTAAAAAATATAAATAAAGATCTGCCTATATACAGGCGCATAAGAAAATTTACTCTGCGTGAAAGTGAATTTATTAAAACAACAACAAAAAAAATAAAACGTTATTGTCCCGAAAATGTTAACGGTTAATATTCATGTTCATTTTCGAATGTGGTTAAATACTTTGGAATCTTTAATAAATGTCAGCATTTTGAAGGATTATACAATATAACAGGCCGGTATACAAGTATTTATAGGTTGAGGTTATTCCTCCATAGATTTAAAATTATAAAATGCATAAAAATTTATACATTATACATATTTACCAAAGTCAATTACGGTTCAAAGCCATCGTTTTCCAGTCAAATTATGCTTTTAAGCTGGCTTTGAACACAGTTTGGGTTAGTATTTGGTTTTTACTTCAGGAGGCTTGGTCTCAACCCAAAACTATCCGCTTTCAGCCGGTAGTAATTGACTTTGCACACTACTTTATGCAACTCTATATTAAAGGCCGTGATATAATTGTTTTCTAAAAAAGAACTGATACGTCTCTTCTTTCCTGCATTTATTGAGCAGTTTCTTTCTACAGCAATAGGAGTTGTCAACACCATGATGGTGAGCGGATTGGGAGCTTTTGCAGTATCAGCCGTGGGTATCGTGGATTCCATCAATTTTGTTGCAATGAATCTATTCCTTTCGGTAGCAACAGGGGCAACAGTAGTAATTGCACAGCATTTGGGTGCGGGCAATCAGGAAAAGGCATCAAATACGGCAGCTCAATCAATAGTATCGGTTTTTTTACTCTCTGCGTTGACAGGGTTGGGACTCTTCGTTTTCGGACAGCAAATTATAGGCTTCATGTTTGGAGGGGCTGAACCGCTTGTAAAATCGGCAGCCTGGACATATCTGGTCTGCTCTGCAATATCATATCCCCTGTTAGGGTTATTTAATATACTAACCGGGGTATTACGCGCCAATAATAATTTTATTGCTTCAATGACATCAATAGTTATTTCAAACCTTGTAAATCTTTGTGTTGGAGCCATATGTATTTTTAAACTTGATATGGGTGTACTAGGCGCAGGTTTGGGCCTGATTTCTGCCAGACTTGTCGGTGCCGTCATATTGTCCTTTCATCTGCTGGGCAGCCCTAAAATACATATCAGGACAGCTTCCTTCAAGGTATCCTTCAATGTAATGAAACCTGTTTTGTATATAGGAGTCCCTGCCGGTCTGGACAGCCTTGTGTTTAATGGAGGCAAGCTGCTGGTTCAGGCAATTGTAGCTTCGCTTGGAACGGCTTCTCTTGCGGCAAACAGTATTGCAGGCTCACTTAATTCAATTATAAACATACCCGGCGGTGCCGTCTCAATAGTTGCTGTCAGTATAATAGGTTACTATGCGGGAGCAGGTGATAAGCAGGAGCTTAAAAAAATGATCAACAAGCTTACATTATATGCAATGATTTTGCTTGGTGGCGTTTCACTGCTCTTCCTGCCATTTGCGTCTCATATCCTCAAACTTTATCAGCCGACGGAGGATGTATTGACCATGGCGCTGCATATAACCTATCTTACTCTGGCCTGCATTCCGATATTCTGGCCTGCCGCCTTTATTATACCGGCTTGTCTCAGGAGTACCGGTGACGTTGTATATGTAACGGCTGTCTCAATATTGAGCATGTGGCTTGTAAGAGTTTTGCTGGGATATCTGCTGGTGAAGTATACAAGCCTGGGGATTATGGGTATATGGATAGCCTGGTGTTTTGACTGGGTTACAAGGGGGGTGCCTTTTTATACAAGGGTACTCAGCCGGAAATATGAGAAATATCTTCCGGCCCCGACCAATCAGACTGTAACGGAATAGACGGAACTAAAATAAATAATTTTAATAATTAATGATTGATAAATTTTATACTATGTGGTATACTAGCTAGCGGAAAAATACACACGCATCTTGAATTGTTAAAGTGTCAGTCAACTGATAAGATCGTCAATGTTTAATTGTACGATAACATGGGATGCGGAGGTATTAACTTTAACGGAGGTGTTTTAATATGGCAGTTATTTCAATGAAACAACTTTTGGAGGCGGGTGTTCACTTCGGTCACCAAACAAGAAGATGGAACCCAAAGATGGCAGAATACATCTTTACAGAACGTAATGGTATCTACATCATCGACCTTCAGAAAACAGTAAAGAAAGTAGACGACGCATACTTCTTCATCAGAGAAGTGGCAATGAACGGACAGGATGTTCTTTTTGTAGGAACTAAAAAGCAGGCTCAGGATTCTATTAAAGAAGAAGCCGACAGAAGCGGACAGTTCTTTGTAAACAACAGATGGTTGGGCGGCATGCTTACCAACTTCAAGACTATTCGTAAGAGAATAGACAGGTTGAACCAATTGAATGCTATGGAAGCAGACGGAACTTTTGAAGTTCTTCCTAAGAAAGAAGTTATCAAGCTTAAGAAGGAAATGGAAGATCTCGAAAAAAATCTTGGCGGAATCAAGAACATGAAGAAGATTCCGGGTGCAATGTTCGTTGTTGACCCACGCAAGGAAAGAAATGCTATTCTTGAAGCCAAGAAGCTCGGTATTCCGGTTGTAGCTATAGTTGATACAAACTGTGATCCTGACGAAGTTGACTTTGTAATTCCAGGTAATGATGATGCTATAAGAGCTGTTAAACTCATTGCGGCAAAAATAGCCGATGCTATTATTGAAGGCCGTCAGGGAGAACAACTTTCACCTGAAGCTGTTGAAACAGTTGAAGCTGAAGAAGTTGTTGAAGCTGCTGAATAATTTAGTATAAGATGATATATTACCGGATTGTGTTTAAATACACAATCTGGTAGTTAGTCTTAATCGATATTCAAAACTTAATAATTTACTAAAGTATATTATTCTATTACTAAATAATTAATGGCACAGGCGATAAATAAATGTTTATCCCATTATGACATGGGATAATTCACTTGGCCTATGTCGGAAATGGAGATAAAAATGATTACTGCAGAAATGGTAAGACAGCTCCGTGAAAGAACCGGAGCAGGAATGATGGACTGCAAAAAGGCACTTACTGAAACAAACGGTGATGAAGAAAAGGCAGTTGAGTTTTTGAGAGAAAAGGGAATAGCCAAAGCTGCCAGCAAGGCAGGAAGAATTGCTGCTGAAGGCTTGGTTGAATCTTATATACATGGCGGAGGAAGAATAGGTGTTCTTGTTGAAGTAAACATTGAAACCGACTTTGCTGCCAAGAATGAAGAATTCAAACAGTTGGTAAAGGATATTGCAATGCAGATCGCTGCAAGCAAGCCTGAATTCGTAAGAAGAGAAGAAGTACCTGCTTCAGTATTGGAAGCTGAAAAGGAAATATTAAGAGCACAGGCCAGAAATGAAGGAAAGCCTGAAAAAATCATTGATAAAATGGTTGAAGGCAGAATTGATAAATTTTACAGCGAAAAATGTTTGATGGAGCAGGCCTTTATTAAGGATCCTGATATTACACTTGATCAGCTGGTCAAGGAAAAAATAGCTCATATTGGTGAAAATATCACTGTTAGAAGATTTGTTAGATTTGAAAGAGGCGAAGGTATTGAAAAGAAGGAAGAAAACTTTGCCGATGAAGTAATGAAACAAATAGGCGGTTAATAATAAAGGGGGCTGTTGCAAAACAAAATAAACTATTTGTTTTGTAGCAGCCCCCTTTGGAACATATATGCATTGTATGTTCCTTTTATTAGGGCTTTTTTGGAAAAAAATAATATATTTATCTAACGGAGGAAAACCATGTCGGAAATAAAATATCGAAGAATAATGTTGAAAATCAGTGGAGAAGCTTTATCAGGTGAAAAAGGCAACGGAATTGATACCAACACTGTTAACGAAATATGCGACAGAATTCTTGCAGTACACAATCTGGGAGTGGAAGTTGCAATCGTAGTGGGCGGAGGTAACTTCTGGAGAGGCAGAAGCGGTAAGGGCATGGACAGAACCACGGCGGATCATATGGGTATGCTGGCAACGGTTATAAATTCACTGGGTCTCCAGGATGCACTTGAGTCAAGAGGAATTCAGGTGAGAGTCCAGACCGCTATTGAAATGAGACAGATAGCCGAGCCCTATGTAAGAAGAAAAGCCGTAAGACACCTGGAGAAGAAGAGAATCGTAATATTTGCCTGCGGCATGGGAAATCCTTATTTTTCAACTGATACTGCAGCAGCTCTCAGAGCGGCTGAAATCGATGCTCAAGCCATACTTATGGCTAAAAATGTTGATGGGATATATGATTCCGATCCATCAAAAAATCCGAATGCAGTTAAATATGACAGGCTCAGCTATCAAGAATATCTGAATAAAAACTTGAGTGCCATTGATTTGACGGCAGCTTCCTTCTGCAAGGATAATGGGATACCTACCCTTGTATTCGGGTTGAATGATCCTGATAATATTATCAGGGCAGTCAAAGGTGAAGAGATTGGCACGACAATATATTGAAATCCTTTGTAATTAATTGTATTATATATAAGGAATGTATAAATATATTCCGGGGAATATTCAAACAGGTATTCTCTATTTATCGGCAACAAATTTTTTAGGAGGAGTTTTATGGATAAAGAGCTTTATAAACCTATTGAAGAAAAAATGAAAAAGACCATACACGTATTAAAGGACAATCTTGCAGGTATAAGAGCAGGAAGAGCAAATCCCCAGATACTTGATAAAATTACAATTGATTATTACGGCGCACCTACACCGATTCAACAGGTTGCGACTGTTTCAGTACCTGAAGCAAGGGTTATACTGATACAGCCATGGGAATCAAAGCTCCTTAAAGATATAGAGAAAGAAATCCAGAAATCTGATATCGGTATTAATCCGAATAACGACGGAAAAATAATCCGTCTTGTTTTCCCTGCGCTTACAGAGGAAAGACGTAAAGAATTAACCAAATCAGTTAAAAAGGAAGGCGAAGATGCCAAGGTTGCCATCCGATCCATAAGAAGAGATTCTATAGAAAATATGAAAGCTAAAAAGAAGAGCAGTGAAATTACTGAGGATGATTTAAAGGATGCTGAAAAGGACATTCAAAATCTCACGGATAAATTTATTGCCGAAATAGATCATATAGTTGAAGCCAAAGATAAGGAAATAATGGAAGTATGAACAGGTTAACAGGGTATACACTCGGAGATGTTTTTAAGTTGGCCCGGGAAGAAGGGTTTATAATCGGGAAAATTACAATTACATCTCCTCCGAAAATGGAAATCACGGAATATGATGATACATTTCGGGTACTTCGTGTCAATACTTCAGAAGATAAATTGAATGTTCTGGTATGCAAACCCCTCTAAATGAGGGGTTATTTTAAAAGCTGCCGGAATAAAAAAATGAGTTTACATACATGTGTTTTTGATACTATTTGTTTTATTATGCGTATTTTGGTACGCTTGTGCACGCAGATGGAGGTCGGTGTGGGTATTTGGGACAGAGTTACCCGGTTGTTTGGACGAAAAAAAGATATTAAGCAGGGTTTTGCTTCAATTCCGAGGCACATAGCCATTATTCCCGACGGAAACGGCAGATGGGCAAAGAAAAGGGGGCTGCCCAGAAATGTAGGCCACAGGGAAGGTTCCATGGCTTTAAAGAAAGTTGTCATATATTGTTCTGAGGCAGGCGTAAAATACCTGACGGTGTATGCGTTTTCCACGGAGAACTGGAAGCGTCCCAAAAGTGAGGTAGATGCTCTTATGAGTCTGCTTGTGGAGTTTCTGAGAAATGCTGAGAAGGAGCTTGACGGCAGCAATGTAAGAATAAAAGTAATAGGTGATGTAAAAGGTCTTCCGGAAGAACTTCAAAAGGAAATTATCAGGGTGGAAAAACTGACCGGTGTTAATAACGGTCTTAATTTAAATATCTGTCTTAACTATGGAGGAAGGCTTGAACTGCTGCATGCAGTTAAAGAAATTGCAGGCAAGGTTAAAACCGGTAATTTAAAAATAGATGAAATAGATGAAAAACAATTTGAAAGCTGCCTGTATACTGCCGGGATTCCCGAACCGGATCTGCTTATCAGAACCAGCGGAGAACAGAGGATAAGCAATTATCTTTTATGGCAGTGTGCATATACTGAATTCTGGTTTACAAATGAATTATGGCCTGATGTGAACGGGAGCCATATTGCAGAAGCAATAAAAGCTTATGAAAGCAGAAACAGAAGGTTTGGCGGAGTGGAACAATGACGCCGGATTAATAACCCAAATGGCCGTGACGCATTAAAGTCGGGTGCTGTTGGAATCATGGAGGCATAATGTTAAAAACAAGAGTTATCAGTGCATTGGTAGGACTTATACTACTTATAGCAGTTTTATATCTGGGATCTATCGTATTGGGAGTCGTTGTAAGTATAATTGCAGCAATAGGACTGTATGAGTTTTACAATTCTGCAGCCAAACTGAAAAATATTCAGCCTATAAAGCCTGTAGGATACCTGTCAATAATTCCGCTTTTATTGCTGGGGCTTGAACAAACAGGCTGGTATAAACTTGACCTGGGAATTTTGACCGGAATTTCCGTTTGTGTTGTTATATTTTTAAGTATGGCTTTTATTGTATTCGGGCATAAAAAGTATAATATAATAGATGCCTGCGTAACTGCCTTTGGTATTGCCTATGTACCTTTCCTTATGAGCTTTTTGATTCTGATAAGGAAAATGGATTATGGAATTCTGCTGATTTGGCTTATATTTATCGGAGCATGGGGGACCGACACCATGGCATATACCTTTGGAAGATTATTCGGTAAAAGAAAGATAGTACCTGAGATAAGCAAAAATAAGACTTTGGCAGGTGCAATCGGAGGCATTTTAGGCTGTATGGCGCTGATGATTGTATTTGGCTTTATAGCCAAATCCTTTTCTGAACTTGAAATTTCATTCGTAGCACTTGGATTGCTGGGTCTGTTCTGCGGCGTTATTTCCCAGATTGGTGACTGGTCGGCGTCAGCTGTCAAAAGGTATGTAAATGTTAAGGACTATGGAAGTATTATGCCCGGTCACGGTGGGGTTCTGGACCGATTTGACAGTATATTGTTTGTGGCTCCGGTAGTTTATTATGTACTGGTAGTCTGTAATATCTAAATTCATACATTGCCGGCGGTTAATTAATCCGGCATATTGGGGACATGGAGGTTAAATGGCAAAGATAATTTCAATTATAGGATCAACCGGTTCTATAGGTGTGCAGACATTGGATGTTGCCAGAAATCTTGGAATAAAAGTTGCAGCAATGTCTGCAAATTCAAATATAGATTTACTTGAGAAGCAGATTCATGAGTTCAAACCTCAGCTGGTTTCGGTTGGGAGCAGGGAGCTTGCGTCAGAACTCAAAAACAGGCTTGCAGATTTGAAGGTGCAGGTTATGTCCGGCCTCGAGGGAATGCTCCGGGTAGTGGAGACACAGGAGGCGGACACTGTTGTAACGTCGGTTGTCGGCACTGCCGGCCTGATTCCGACTATGCATGCAATTAAAAACAGAAAGAATATTGCACTGGCCAACAAGGAAACCCTTGTAACGGCCGGCCGGTTGGTTATGGAGGAGGCTAAAAGACAGGGAGTTACAATATTTCCTGTTGACAGCGAACACTCTGCTATTTACCAGTGTCTTATGGGTAACAGCGACAAGCAGGTTGAGAAAATAATCATTACGGCTTCAGGCGGACCCTTCAGAGGCAAAACACGTGAGGAGCTTCAGAATATTACTCCTGCCCAGGCCCTGAAACATCCCAATTGGAGCATGGGGAGCAAAATAACTGTTGACTCTGCGACACTTATGAACAAAGGTTTGGAAGTAATAGAAGCAAAATGGCTTTTTGGCAGGGAACTGGATAAAATACAGGTGCTGGTACATCCTCAAAGCATCATACACTCCATGGTTGAATATGTTGACGGATCGGTTATGGCGCAGCTGGGTTCACCTGATATGAGAATACCTATTCAGCTGGCTCTCACATATCCAGACAGATGCGGGAATAATTTCTCAAGGCTGGATTTTCTAAGGTGTTCCCAGCTAACCTTTGAAGAACCAGATACAAGAACTTTCAGATGTCTCCAGCTGGCATATGATGCACTGGCAACAGGCGGGACAATGCCTGCTGCAATGAATGCGGCCAATGAAACAGCCGTAGCGGCTTTTCTAAACAATAGAATAGCTTTTACCGCTATTCCGGAAATAATTGAAAAAATAATGATGTTACATAATGTGAATATTTGTCCATGCCTGGATGATATAATAGAAGTAGACAACCGGGCCAGAATACAGGCTGAAAAAGCAATAAACGGTTAAGGAAACAAGTCTTGAAAAACAACGCAAAATGGAGGAATCTATGGGAATTGTACTCGCAATATTAGCTTTAAGCTTTTTGATAATAGTTCATGAACTTGGTCATTTTATGGTGGCAAAGGCTTTCAAGGTAAGGGTAAATGAGTTTTCGCTTTTTATGGGTCCGAAGCTGTTTTCTTTTCAAAAAGGTGAGACCCTGTATTCGTTAAGACTTATACCTTTAGGCGGCTATGTCAAGATGGAGGGTGAGGAAGAAGCTTCAGAGGATGACAGGGCCTATAATAAAAAACCTATTGGTGTGAGAGCCGCCATCATTGCTGCGGGGCCGTTAATGAATATACTCACGGCACTTGTATTTGCTTTTATCATAATATCCCAGACAGGTTATTTTACCACACAGATAAAGGACATTGTACCAGGTTCGGTGGCAGAAAAGTATGATCTTCGGGTTGGAGACAAACTTCAGAAATATAACGGAAAAACCATATTTAATGTCAATGATCTCGGAATATTTTCCTACCCGCTCACCAATGAGAGTGTAAAGCTGCAATATGAGAGAAATGGCGAATCAAAGACAGTCGAGCTGACACCCGAAAGAGAAAATTATATACTTGGTTTCACACCAAGGCAGGATGAACTTGAAGGGCCGGATTCAAATGTGGTAAAAGCCGTTTCCGACAATTCACCTGCAATGAAGGCCGGGCTCAAGGTAAATGACAGGATAGTTGAAATTAACGGAGCTGATATAAAAACAAGAAAAGACATACGTAATATACTGCAGCAGAATCAGGGTAAAAATGTAAATATAATCGTTGAACGAGCGGGAGAAACTCAGAAACTAAAGCCAGTTGTCCCACAGAAAAGCAAAAATCCTGAATATTATGCTATAGGTATACTTGATTTTGTCCATGAAAAGGGCAGCATCGGCAGTACAATAAAGGAAGCTGCAAAATACAACATATTCATTTCCAGGTCAATATATTATTCCCTTGGCTGGTTATTTACAGGGACGGTTCCTGCAAGTGAACTTATGGGTCCGGTAGGTATTACAACTACAATCAGCAATGAGGTGGCCGAAAGTCAGTCAGCCATGGAAACAATAATCAGGCTTTTGTCAATTACGACAATGATAAGTATAAACCTTGGGCTGGTAAATCTTATTCCGTTTCCTGCTCTGGATGGCAGCAAACTTGTACTGCTACTCATTGAAGGAATCAGAAAGAAGCCTCTCAATCCTGAAAAGGAAGCATTAATTACCATGGTTGGTATGGTAATTCTGATAATGCTTATGTTATATGCTACTTTCAACGATATATTGAGGATAGGAAAAGGCTAGCAGTCTGTGACCTCTAAAGCGTATATTCACCGGCGGGGATAATTTAACTGCCGGTAATATATTACGGACTGCTCGAATAATTACAGGAAGGTTGACTGCTGTGGAGAATTATATACAGAGAAAACAGACAAAAAAAATAAAAGTGGGAGATATCTTCTTAGGAGGAGATTCTCCTATTTCTGTTCAATCCATGACAAATACCGATACCAGAGATGTAAAGTCTACGGTGGGACAGATAAAAAGACTTCAGGAGGAAGGCTGCCGGATTATCCGTGTTGCGGTTCCCGACAGCCAGTCCGCAGAGGCTGTGAAGGAGATAAAAAAGGCTATCTCAATACCGTTGGTTGCCGATATTCACTTTGATTACAGACTGGCTTTGGAATGTATGAGAAACGGTGTGGACAAGATTCGTCTAAATCCGGGCAATATAGGCGGGCAGGACAGGGTAAAAATAGTGGCGGATATGGCGAAGGAACGTCAGATACCAATACGGATTGGAGTAAACTCAGGCTCGGTGGAAAAGGGTATTCTTGAAAAATACGGAGGCGTCACACCGGAAGGAATGGTGGAAAGTGCGCTAAACCATGCCGCAATGCTTGAAGCTGCCGATTTTGGCGATATAGCCATATCCATTAAGGCTTCAAGCGTTCCTATGACTATTGCAGCCTACAGACTTCTTTCTCAGAAAACGGCATACCCCCTGCACGTAGGCGTAACAGAAGCAGGAACTGTTTACAAGGGCACCATCAAGTCATCGGTGGGTATTGGTTGTCTGCTGGCTGAAGGTATAGGTGATACCATTAGGGTTTCGCTTACTGGAGATCCAGTTGAGGAGGTAAGAGCAGGAAAACAGATACTTAAGTCTCTGGGCCTGCTCAAAGAAGGTATCGAAGTAGTTTCCTGCCCAACCTGCGGAAGAACAAAAATCGACCTGATTGGAATAGTTAATGAAATCGAGCCGGTACTTGACAAGCTGAACAAAGATATAAAGGTCGCCATAATGGGCTGTGCGGTAAACGGACCGGGGGAAGCCAAGGATGCGGATATTGGTATTGCAGGCGGAACAAATGAAGTTCTCCTTTTTAAAAAGGGACAGGTAGTTAAAAAGATACCGCAGGAAAATGCAGTTGAAGAGTTGATAAAGGAAATAAGCAAATATGAATAAAACAATATTCAGGTGTCCAAATTGTTTAAGGGCTCTGAGACAAGGTGAGAAACAATATTTTTGTCCCAATGGGCATAATTTTGACATTGCAAGGAAAGGTTACGTAAATCTGCTGCTTCCGGGCCATACGGGAGCCGGAACCCCGGGAGACAGCAAAGAAATGCTTCAAAGCAGAAGAGAGTTCCTGGATAAAGGCTACTATCAGAAATTTTCGGATAAGTTAAACTCTGTTGTCGATCTCTTAAAAATTGATTTATCAAAGGACGAGGCCGGCCGGAACATTAATCTTTATGATGCAGGCTGCGGAGAGGGCTATTACATAAGCAGGCTGAAAGATTTGCTTGATAGCCGGTACAAGGAACAGGAAATATGTTATTACGGGACTGATGTATCAAAGGATGCCATAAATTATGCGGCAGGCAGGGACAGGAGCATTCACTTTGCAGTGGCCAGCAATTATCACATTCCGGTTTTGAATAATTCAGTAGACTATTTATTTTGCATATTTGCCCCCAGGGACGAGCAGGAATTCAGGCGGATTCTCAGAACTTCTGGAAAACTTGTGGTGGCAGTTCCGGGTGCCCGGCATCTCTACGGTTTGAAAAAGACCATGTATGAAACCCCGGCGGTTATCGGGCAGAAGGGAACTGTAAGAGAAGGCTTTAAACTCCTGGAGGAGATCAATATATGCTATGATATTCATCTGGAGGATAAAAAGGATATATTAAATCTTTTTACCATGACACCTTACAGCCGTCATGCAGATATTGAGAATTTAAAGGAAATGGACCGGCTTGCTACAGAGGTTGATATAAATATTTTAATTTATGAAAGAGAAAAGTTCTCGTAAGTGTGTTAAAATATGCAGAGGTTCAAAAAAAGATTAATAAATGGGGTCTTACATATGGAAGCTTCAGTAACTTCAAATAAATTATTTTGTGATTTATTCCCCGGGGCAGTGGATTTTGATGGGGAATTTTCCGTTTTCAGGCATATAAATGTGGACAGGATGAGTGTGTTTATCAAGTCAAACAAGCTGGAAATATACACTTCAAGTTCCGAAATAGTAGGTCCCGGATTGGTATCAAAGCTGGAGGAGCATCTGGCGGACAAGCTCGGAGCCAATAATATCAGCATAAAGGTTAAATGTACCCGGGAATACTGCATCGAAGAATTTCTGGAAAAAATGTGGAATGAGTTAATACTGATGCTGAACCGTAAAGTGGCGGTCTGCAGAGGGATACTTACCGGCAGCACCTGTGAATTGGCCGATGGAAAAATGCTTATCAAGCTCGCTACAAAAGGTTCCCAGATTCTTAAGTCACAAAACTGTCATTCAATAATCGAACAATACATAGAAGATACTATTTCAAAAAGAATAAAGGTGGAGTTCAGCGATCTGGAGGTTGATTCCAGCATTCTTGAGGAATATGTTGCCGAGAAGGAAAAGAATGAGGCCAAGATTGTAAGCTCTGCCATGACAGCGGCACCTTCGGAAACAAAGCCAAGGCAGAATTACTCTGAAAACAGGGGCTCAAACCCCGGTGAAGGAGCGACCAAAGGTATAATTGCCGGTAAGCCATTTACCGACAGTATTATGAGGATTTCAGAGGTAACTCCGGATTCGGGAAAAGTTGCCATTGCAGGAGAGGTTTTCAGAACTGAATCCAGGGAGATCAGAGGCGGAAAATTCATATATATTTTTGACATTACAGACTATACAAGTTCCGTAACTGTTAAAATGTTTGTTGAAAAGAAGGATTTTACAAATATTTCAGAGCGCATCGTGGAGGGTGTTTGCCTCAGAATAAGGGGAGACGCCCAGTATGACAAGTTCTCAAAGGAACTGGCCGTCATGGCTTTTGACATTGTGGAGACTGAGAAGGAAATAAGACATGATGAGGCTGAAACCAAAAGAGTCGAGCTGCATTTACATACTCAAATGAGTTCCATGGATGGAGTAACTCCGGTTAAGGAGCTTGTAAAAAGAGCGGCAAAATGGGGCCACAAGGCAATTGCCATCACAGATCATGGAGTCTGCCAGGCATATCCGGATGCCTACGGGGCATCCAAGAAGTTTGGTATAAAGGTTATTTACGGACTGGAATGCTACCTGCTGGATGATAATGTTCCGATTGTATATAATCTTGATTCACATACTCTGGAGGATGAGTTCGTGGTTTTTGACATAGAAACCACAGGACTCAATCCTCATCAGGACAGAATAACCGAAATAGGTGCGGTAAAAGTCAGGGGAGGAGAGATTGTCGACAGGTTCAGCGCTTTTGTTAACCCGGGCGTACCTATTCCAAGCCTTATAGTCAAACTTACAGGTATTACGGATGAGATGGTCAGCCAGGCTCCTCCAATAGAACAGGTCCTCACCGATTTTATGGAATTTATTCAGGGGACCGTACTTGTGGCACATAATGCAAATTTCGATGTGGGATTTATTAAACAGAGCGCAAAAATAATAGGGGAGAAAATCAAAAATCCTTATATAGACACGTTGGAGCTGTGCAGAAAAATGTTCCCTGAGCTCGGAAAGTACAAGCTTAACCTGGTGGCAAAGCATTTGGGGATCGAATTGGAAAACCATCACAGGGCGGTGGATGATTCCATGGCTACGGCCAAAATATTCTTGCACTGTATGAATGTATTAAGGGAAAAGGGCTGCAAGACCATTAAGGACATAGAAAATGCCTTTGATTATGAGGTGAATGTAAAGGCCAGCTCATACCATGCAATAATACTTGTAAAGAACTCGGTAGGGCTTAAAAATCTGTATAAAATAGTTTCACAGTCACATTTAAAGTATTTTTACAAAAAACCCAGAGTACCAAAAAAGCTGCTGATGGAATACCGGGAGGGACTTATCCTGGGAAGCGCCTGTGAAGCAGGAGAACTGTACAGGGCAATTCTCGGCAACAAGAGTGAAGATGAGATCTCTAAAATAGTAAGGTTTTATGATTATCTTGAAATACAGCCTTTGGGAAATAACCAGTTTCTTGTTAACAACGGAACTGTAGACTCACAGGAAGAACTTAAAAAAATAAATAAAAAAATAGTAAGACTGGGAGAGAGGCACCAAAAGCCGGTTGTGGCCACCTGTGACGTACATTTTATGGACCCCCGCGATGAGGTTTTCAGAAGAATACTTATGTCGGGCAGGGGTTTTACAGATGCGGATAATCAGGCACCTCTGTATTTGAGAACAACCGACGAAATGCTTGAGGAGTTTGATTATCTCGGCCCTGAAAAAGCGCGGGAGGTTGTTATAGACAATACAAACCATATTGCCGATCTGATTGAAAATATTGCGCCGGTGCTTGAAGGTACATATCCTCCGAAAATTGAAGGTGCCGAACATGATATAGAAGAAATGGCCATGAACAAGGCAAAAGAGATATATGGGGAGGAACTGCCCGAGGTTGTCCGGCAGAGACTGGAAAAAGAGTTAAACTCCATAATCAAAAACGGCTTTGCGGTTATGTATCTGATTGCCCAGAAACTTGTTTCAAAATCTGTGGGTGACGGATACCTGGTTGGTTCCAGAGGATCTGTCGGTTCCTCCTTTGTTGCGAACATGTCTGGTATAACCGAGGTTAATTCACTTCAGCCGCATTATATATGTGAGAAGTGTAAATACTCCGAGTTTATACTTGACGGTTCATATGACTGCGGTTTTGATATGCCTGACAAGGCTTGTCCGAAATGCGGCAATAAACTTAAAAAAGACGGCTATGATATTCCCTTTGAAACCTTCCTGGGCTTTGACGGGGACAAGGAGCCTGATATAGATTTAAACTTCTCGGGAGATTATCAGCCGGTAGCACACAAATATACCGAAGAACTGTTTGGAGAAGGCTATGTTTTCAGAGCCGGTACAATTGCATCGGTTGCAGAGAAGACTGCGTATGGCTATGTTAAGAATTACCTTGACGAGAGAGAAATGGTTGTTGCCAATGCCGAAATAAACAGGCTGGTTAAAGGCTGTACGGGTATAAAGAGAACTACCGGCCAGCACCCCGGAGGAATAATGATAGTTCCGAAGGATAAGGAGATATTTGACTTTTCCCCCATTCAGAGGCCGGCCGATGACACAAGCTCTGAAATAGTAACAACACACTTTGACTATCACTTCCTGCATGGAAGCATACTCAAGCTTGATATACTTGGGCACGACGATCCCACCGTCATAAGGATGCTGGAGGATCTGACCGGGATAGATGCCACCGCGATCACCATCGGAGAGACCAAAACCATGAGTCTTTTCAACAGCACCGAGGCTTTGGGGGTTGCACCCGATGATATCGGCAGTGAAACGGGAACCTATGCCATACCTGAATTCGGGACGAAATTTGTAAGGCAAATGCTGGTAGATACAAAACCAAAGACATTCTCCGAGCTTATCAGAATATCCGGACTTTCCCATGGTACCGATGTTTGGCTCAACAATGCACAGGACCTGATCAGAGACGGTATTACTACACTGTCCAAGAGCATTTGCTGCCGTGACGATATTATGATTTACCTGATGCATGCCGGACTGCCCCCGAAAACAGCTTTTAAAATAATGGAGGATGTCAGAAAAGGCAAGGGTGTCAAGGAAGAATATGAAGTTATCATGAAGGAAAATAATGTTCCCGATTGGTATATAAAGTCGTGTAAAACCATTAAATACATGTTCCCGAAGGCTCATGCAGCCGCTTATGTTATGATGGCTTTCCGAATTGCCTGGTTTAAGGTTTATCATCCGGAAGCCTTCTATGCTACATATTTTACGGTAAGAGCCGATGATTTTGATGCTGAAATGATGGCTCAGGGCCGGGAAAAGGTAAAAAATAAAATAAGGGAATATGAAATGAAGGGAAATAATGTCAGTACAAAGGAAAAGAATGTGTTGACCATACTTGAGGTTGCAAATGAAATGTATGCCAGGGGCTTCAAGTTCCTTCCGATAGATTTGTATTTGTCGGAAGCAAAGAAATTCAGAATAGAAGAGGGAGGCATAAGACCGCCGCTTAATGCACTTCAGGGTCTGGGCGGGGCTGCTGCGCTAAATATTGTTGAAGCCAGAAAAGACGGAGAATTCCTGTCTATTGACGAACTGAGGGCAAAGGCAAAGATAAGCAAATCAGTAATAGAGATACTTGAAAGGAACAATTGTCTTAAGGGAATGCCTGAAAGTAACCAGTTATGTTTATTCTAAAGTTTTCCTGTTTAAATATTTTTTAAAAGTCTTTGTTCAAAATGGTAATAAATTGTTGATAAATTGAAATAATAATGATATAATACACGAGGATAGAGGTTTAATAGACTTGACTGCCAAGAGTGGGAAATCCCACTCTTTGTTGTTTATCTGACAGGTTTATGGTTATGATAATACGTTGGGCAGTCTGTTAACCGGATTGACGTATATTATTCAAAAGTCAATTAGGATTGACTTTTTTCAAGGGCACATTTTGTGCCTAGTTTTTTGTGGCATTGCAATTTATGTTATGATGTGTGTGACTTTTGTATGCACCTGCAATATACGTAGCGGTTTTAAACCCTGACTTACTGGAGGACGAGTAAATAATGAAAAGAAATGTACAGCAGGATATTATTGAACTTGCGGCACCTGTGGTTGAAGCTTTGAATTATGAATTGGTGGACGTTGAATTTATCAAAGAGGGTGCCAACTGGTATCTGAGAATATATATTGACAAGCCGGGCGGAATAAGCATTGATGATTGTCAGGCTGTAAGCGAACAGATGAGTGAAATACTGGACAAGAAAGATCCCATAGAACAGAGCTATTATTTGGAAGTTTCCTCGCCGGGTCTTGAAAGACCTTTAAAAACTGAGAGGGACTTTATTAAGTATAAGGGAGAATTAGTTGAAGTTAAGGTTTTTCAGCCTATAGACGGTAAAAAACTGTTTGAAGGCGAACTGGTGGGCTTGATTGATGACAGGATCGTAATCAACAATGCCGGAAACGAAATTGAATTTGAAAAGGATAAGGTTGCCATAGTAAAAAGGGCCATTAAATTTTAATTTTAATTAGTAATGGGAGGTTAACGTAATGAGCGCTGAGTTAATACTTGCACTTGAACAACTGGAGAAGGAAAAGGGTATTAAAAAGGATGTAATAATTGAGGCTATTGAAGCCGCTCTTATTTCTGCGTATAAGAAAAACTTTGGTTCTGCAATGAACGTCAAGGTAAATATAGATAGAACAACCGGGGATGTAAAAGTTTTTGGACTCAGAAAGGTTGCAGAAGTTCCGGATATTGAACAGATGGATATATCGGTGGATGAGGCCGCTAAATTAAATCCCACACTTGCTGTCGGCGATATTGCCGAAATGGAAGTTACCCCCAGAACTTTCGGAAGAATAGCTGCCCAGACTGCCAAGCAGGTTGTCGTCCAGAAACTCAGAGAAGCCGAAAGAGGAATTATCTACGATGAGTTTTACAACAAGGAAAGTGATATTGTTACAGGTATCATTCAGAGAATAGAAAAGAGAAACGTAATAGTAGATCTGGGAAAAACCGAGGCAGTGCTTGCTCCTACAGAACAGACACCGGGTGAGGAATACCGCTTTAATGAAAGGCTCAAATCCTATATTGTAGAGGTTAAGAAAACTACAAAGGGTCCTCAGATTATGATATCAAGAACCCATCCGGGACTTGTAAAGAGACTTTTTGAACTGGAAGTACCCGAAATACACGATGGTACTGTTGAAATAAAGAGTATTTCCCGTGAACCGGGCTCAAGAACAAAAATTGCAGTTTATTCCAAGGATGAAAATGTTGATCCTGTGGGTGCATGTGTCGGACAAAAGGGTACAAGAGTCCAGGCTATAGTTGATGAGCTTCGCGGTGAAAAAATAGACATTATAAAATGGAGCAATGATCCGAAGGAATATATCTCCAGCAGCTTAAGCCCTGCGAAGGTTGTAAGGGTGGATGCCAGTGAAGATGAAAAAGCTGCCAGAGTTATTGTTCCTGACTATCAGCTCTCACTTGCCATAGGAAAGGAAGGCCAGAATGCAAGACTGGCTGCCAAACTTACCGGCTGGAAAATTGATATAAAGAGTGAATCACAGTTGAGACAGTCTATTGAAAAACAGCTCTTTGATGATAGTTTAAACGGCAACTATGTGGATTTTAACGCCGAAGATGAAAATGATGATTACAGCGGTGACCAGGATGACGATGTTTTCATAGATTGATAGATGATGATAGCCGTTAATAATAAAGTTGCATACTATCGGCTTATTCGATGGTAACTGACTATAGGAAGGTGTGGATGGATGAAGCAAAAAAAGATTCCATTGCGTATGTGTCTTGGCTGTAAGGAAATGAAGCCAAAGAAGGAATTAATACGGGTGGTAAGAAATAATGAGGGAGAAATCAGCATAGATCTAATTGGTAAAAAGCCCGGCAGAGGTGCATATATATGCAGGGAGGTCGCATGTCTGGAACAGGCCATAAAGGCCAAAAGACTTGATAAAGCTTTTGAGACAACAATTGATAATGAAATATATGAAAATTTGAAATGCCAATTGGAGGGAAATGATGGATAGGGTTTATTCCTTATTGGGTCTTGCTAAAAAGGCAGGACAGCTGTTTGCCGGTGATGAAACTTGTGAAAGGACTGTCAAGTCAGGTAAAGCTGTTCTTGTAATTGTAGCAGGAGATGCTTCTGAAAACACGAAGGACAAATTTAAGAGTATGTGCAGTTTCCGTGATGTTTCCTATAGAGAATATGGAGAAAAACTTGGGCTCGGAAGATGTATAGGAAAAGAAATACGTTCAGTTATTTCTATTCAGTCAAAGGACTTTAAAAATGGCCTTCTTAAACTAATAGATAACCAAATTAATGAATCCGGGGGTGAAGGTATTGGATAAAGCAAGAATATACGAGCTTGCCAAAGAACTTAATACAACGAGT
>JAEVZU010000044.1 GCA_023392075.1 Bacillota bacterium
CGTCAGCGGTTAAATCTGTACATATTCTTATCCCCCTGGATAATAGGTCTTCTGGTATTTACCCTATATCCCATCATCTCATCCCTTTTTTACAGCTTTACCGATTACAACATAATTGATGCGCCGAAATTTATTGGAATTAAGAATTATACTGATTTAATGAGTGATGACCTGTTTTTCAAATCCATAAAAGTAACACTGTATTATACCTGTTTGAGTGTACCCGTACAGCTGGTCCTATCCCTTGCTCTTGCCTTGCTTTTAAATCAGAAGGTACCTTTTATGGGTTTTTTCAGAACATCACTGTACCTGCCCAGCATGGTATCGGGTGTTGTTATGTCTCTTCTATGGCTGTGGATATTCAATTCCGATTTCGGTCTGTTGAATTATCTTTTATCACTGGCAGGAATTAAAGGACCAATGTGGCTTATGGATGAGACTTGGGCCATACCTGCCCTTATATTGATGAGCCTGTGGCTTACGGGAAGCGGTATGGTAGTTTTTCTGGCGGCGCTCCAGGGTGTCCCGGTCTCCCTGCAGGAGGCAGCAGTGCTGGATGGAGCCGGCAAATGGCAGCAATTGAGAGTTATTACTCTGCCGATGATCTCTCCTATCATATTATTCCAGCTCATAATGGGTATTATAGATTCCTTTCAAACCTTTACCCAGGCTGTGGTAATGACCAGAAACGGAGGCCCGCACTATGCCACTTATTTCTACGTATTCAACCTGTACACCAATGCTTTTAAAAATTATAAGATTGGCTACGCCTCGGCACTGGGCTGGCTGCTGCTTGTCACTGTCATGCTTCTCACCTATCTGATTTTCAAGCTTTCTGACAAATATGTATATTATGAGGGAGGTCAAAACTAATGGGCCCTGTGAATACTGAAGTTTCGGTACGGAACAAACCGGTCCGGCTGCCAAAGAAAAAATCAACTGCCGGCAGGTATATATCTGCTGCAGTCTTGGTGATTGTTACCGTAATTATGCTTTTACCGATATTCTACATGATATCCACTGCCCTGAAAAGCAATGTGGAAATCCGCAAAGTTCCGCCAACTATTATTCCCTCCACACTGCATTTTGAAAATTTCGGACTGATTTTTTCAAAAATCCGGTTCGGAACATATTTTTTCAATAGTATATTTGTTGCAGTTCTTGTATTAATAGGAACACTTCTCTCGTCGTCCCTGGTATCCTTTGGCTTTGCCAGATATAAAGCCCGGGAGAAAAACCTCCTGTTTATGATCCTGTTAAGTACACTCATGCTCCCTTATCCTGCATTGATCATTCCTCAGTATTTGTTATTCAGAAATATAGGCTGGGTTGACAGCTTTCTTCCATTGATTGTCCCCTCCTTCTTTGGCTCGGCATATATGATATTTTTACTTAAGCAGTTTTTCAGTTCACTGCCCAACGATTTATTCGATGCCGCCAAAATTGACGGCTGCAGTGAGTTCAGAACCTGGTGGAATATAGCCCTGCCGCTGTGCAAACCGGCCATGGCCACCGTTTCGATTTTTACATTTTTATGGACCTGGAATGATTTTATAACACCTGTTATATACCTCAACACCGACAGCAAATTTACGCTGCCCATAGGCATGAGCGGCATGATTTCAGCGTTCCGGCTTATCCCCTGGAATCTGATTATGGTGGGATCAGTGTATTCTTTGCTGCCCATTTTTATTTTGTTCTTCATAGCCCAGAAATATTTTGTGGAAGGAATAGTCCTGACCGGGCTCAAATAAGCCTGGCGGCTGTAACGCTCACAGGACAAACTTCTATAAATATAAATGTTAATTAAAGTTTAAGGAGGATTCTCAAATGGTAAAAAGTAAAAAGTTCCTATCAGCTCTCCTGAGTGTTTGCATGTGCTCGACTTTATTACTGTCTTCGTGCGGAGGAAACGGTTCCGGCGGCAGCGACGCCGCCCGTGAAAAAGACGGAGTATCGGGAAAGGTTACATACCTGACTTTAAATCAGGAGGACAGGGACTATGTGACCAAACTCACTCCCGATTTTAACAAAAAATTCCCTGATGTTAAAATCGAACTTGTTACCGCTCCATATGATCAATTTGATCAGAAACTTCAGACAATGATAGCCGGAAATACTCCTCCGGATGTCACTTCACATTTCGGGCAGTCAGGCTTCATGGAATATTACAACAAGGGCATGCTGATGGATTTGACACCGATGATGGAAGCCGATAAATACGATCCTGTGGCTGTGGGTATACCAAAGGAAATTGCAGATATCTATAAAATCGAGGATAAATACTATGGTCTACCGCTAAATACATACGTATCTGTACTGGCTTACAACAAGGACTTGTTCGTTAAGGCAAATGTTCCGTATCCTACCGCGGATTATGAAGACAAAAGCTGGACCTGGGATAAAATGCTTGAATATGCCAAAAAGCTTACTGTAAATTCGGACAGCATGGAGGATGCTGCATACGGGCTTGAATGGTTCTGGGCCGAACCCGATATGAGGCCGCTGTACTTCGGGGCAAAGGTTTACTCCGATGATACCTGGACAAATGGTGGAAATCCTTCGGAAGTATACTTCAACTCACCTGAAGTAATTAATGTTTACCAGAAGCTTTCAGATCTTGTGTTCAAGGATAAGGTCAGCCCCACCGATTCAATAGTTCAGGGTCTGGGAGGTCAAAGCGGAGAATCCTTCACCAGCGGAAAGATTGCTATGAAACCCGCAGGTGCCTGGATACTCAGCGGCACCAATGAATTACCTTTCAAAGTGGGTATCGCTGCAATACCAAATGCCGGAAACGACAAGATCAGAGATGTCCTTTACGTGGATCCTTTGCTTATTTTAAAAGGCAGCAAGAATCCCAGGGCAGCCTATGAATGGATTAAATTCAATCTCGAGCCTGAAATTCAGGAAAAGATGATAGATTTAAGCGGAGGAAATCCGCCTTCAAACATGAAAGCCTTTGAAAAGTATTGCAGTTTCTTCCCGAATATTGATCCCAAAGACTTGAAAATGGTTTATGACGGGGGTATCAAATACGGAACCGAATCCTACAACCATCTTGTAAACAACTATTCACAAATTTGGACTATCGTTAAGAATGAGACCGATCCATGTCTGCTTACCGGGAAGTCAACGGCTGTGGACGTTGTTCCTGTGGTTCAGGAAAAGGTTACAAAGCTTTTAAAGGATATGAATTCAAAATAATATTTATTGCATTTTAGAAATTTGTTATAATGATACAGGTATCCGGTACCTGTATCATTATAACTTAAGGAGAGAACCATGAAGTATAATATATACGATGTTGCCAAAAAGGCAGGAGTGTCCATTGTTACAGTTTCAAAAGTCATCAATAATTCACAGACTGTCCGTGAAGGCAACAGGCAAAAAGTACTGCAGGCCATGAAAGAACTGAACTATAACCCCAGTGCCGCAGCAAGGAGTCTGGCCAGCGGAAAAACCGGTGTTATAGGTCTACTGATAGATAATCTTACAGATTCTTTTTTATCCTCGGCCCTTGGTGCCATAAATGAATATCTGGAGGATAACGGATATTTTCTTGCACTCTCCCTGATAAATGAATCCAAAATAAGCAATGACAATATCCCTTTTCTTTTCCAGCAGGACAGGGTTGACGGCTTGCTGATCGTATCTCCCGTATGTGAGGATAAATATATACTGGACTTAAAGGGTAAAAAAATATCTTTTGTGTTAATGGATAATCAGAAATTCCACCCTTCCGTTCCATCGGTAATTGTCAACAACTATAAGGGCGGATATGATGCAACCCGCCATCTGCTTGAGCTTGGGCACAAAAAAATACTGCACATAAGCGGTCCTGGTCTTTATATGTCCAGCAACGACAGGGAAGCAGGCTACAGGACAGCAATGACTGAAGCAGGCTATGCACCTCATGTTATAAACAGCAGCGATTTCTCAATAGAAAGCGGTTATCAAATAGTTCAGCAGCTTATATCTGAGAATAAGCTCTCAGGCTTTACCGCAATATTTGCTGCCGACGATTATATTGCACTGGGAGTGATTGATGCCTTTAAAAACTCAAACATAAAAGTGCCCGGCGATATATCGGTTATAGGTTATGATGATCAGGAACTGGCCGCCTCTTTTCATCCCGGTCTTACTACTATCAGACAGCCTGCCGATAAAATGGGCCGTATAGGTGCGGAAATGCTGATCAAAATAATAAAAGGCGAAGTCAAAAGATATAATACCATCAAACTTGATCCAGCCATTGTAATAAGAGAATCCACTGCTGCTCCTAAACCATAAGGAAGCTGTAAATGAAAATTGCGTTACCTCCCTGATAATACCCGGATATAAGCACATTGATCCAGCTTTATATTATTTGATAACAAAAAAACTGCATATCTTTTTGGAATATGCAGTACTTTTAACCCGCTTGTATCTATAATAATTTATTCTGATAAGTTTCAAATTTTTTAAATAATGTAGATAACTCTTTTCTAAGTAATGCACTATTACATATATAATCAATTGCAAACCGTTTTAATAAGTCTACCGGAAAGTCTTTTTCATTTTCAATAAGATATAATAGTTCCAATTCCAGTTCAGTGTATCCATCACTATTAATATTTTCAATTAACTTTTTATATACTTCTAAAGACTTAAGTTCATTTTCTTCCATAACCCCTCTGCAACCTCGCGTAATCAGAATATACAAAAGTATATCCGTTATCTCATCATAACAAATATATTACCACAAATTCCCGGGGTGGTCAAATAATGGATGGATATGTGCCTGAATTTTGTTTTAAATAAAAAACCTACACTTCTTTAAAGCTCTTTCTTGTTATACAGAAATGAGCCAACAAATACAATAGTATGAATATTGGAAATGAATAATAGTGTTTCCAATACTGAGGATTATAGAACCTCATCCATGTAAATATCGGCTGGAAAACGAAAGAAGCAATTCCTGAATAAATCACTGCTTTTATGAATGGGTTGAGGGTTGGCTTATATTGTAAAAAAAACATTGTAGCAACCGGTAACAGTGACAAATCATAAATAACCAGACAGGGAAAAATCATAACAATATCAATATTATAAGACCAGATTCCGCACAACACCCCAATAGTATCCAGATGCGTAGATATGACAATTATTATTAGCCCTGCAAATAACAGTCTGCATGTGCTTTCTTTTTTTCTAAATCTGATCCAAACTGCCCACGGAATTACTAATATGGCTAAACTTAACCACCACTGCCATGTTGAAAAGCAATCGGTAAACCAAAGATGTATAATATCGGAATATTCTCTTGTAACAGAATTGTGTAAATCCTGAATCTTCTCAAAATATTCATTGTTCATAAACACACTCCCGATTTTTAGTATGTTCAAATTTGGTTTTATTATTATTTATGAACGAGAATATATATCAGTATATTTTCTTGCCCAGATACTGACAGAGATACAGAATAACCTCACTTTGTTGCCGTATACCAGGTTTTAACAAGTACCCGCAATCAGAATATAATGAGTATGCTGTTAAAAGCTGTATATCAAAAAAAGCAGCTTTATTTTCAGGCACAAGGTCCTTCGTTAAAATATCATAGCAGGTATAGTATTGAAAACTATATCTGCCGGTGCAGAAATAATTTTTCTCACCGTTTAAACTGTCACAGATAATATAACAAATTCCTCTGGTCCCTATATCTTTATCAATTATCCTTATATCTGCTTTCGTGGCATTCTCTCCTGTATAATGAATTAACCGGAATATTGGTATCCGTCCGATGTGAAAATTATAGCATAATTAATAGTCACTGTAATCAATTAAGCTTATGCGGAAATTGAAAATCACCTTTCCGTTTGTAATTAATAGCTTTAACAGCCATTGTTATAACGAAAAGGTGATTTTTTCAGCACGCGCCTGAACGCGGACGCAGTGTGTAATGCTCGCAGTGCACACTGCAGCTAAGCTCCCTGGAAAATTGCTTCAAATTCCTCTCCCTCAACCTTTTCCTTTAGAAGCAGAACTTCTGCCAGCTTATTCAGTTTGCCTATATTGGCCTTCAGAAGAGAAAGGGTTTTTTCGTAGGCGCTGTCAATGATATGCTTTACTTCGCTGTCGATAACACCTGCAACTTCATCACTGTAATTGCGTGACTGTCCAAAATTCCCCCCTATAAAAACATCATCGTTCTCATTTTCAAAAATCATATTGCCCAGCTTATTGCTCATACCGTATTTTGTAACCATATTTCTTGCAATTTGATTAACCCTCTTCAAATCGCTTGCCGCACCGGTACTTACCTCGTTTAAGGTAATTTCTTCTGCGGCTCTGCCGCCTAGAGCAACTATTATCTCTTCAATGAGCTGGGATTTCGTATGATAGCTCTTCTCTTCCACAGGACGGCTGGCTGTATATCCGCCCGCTGTGCCTGCCGGAATGATGGATACCCTGTCAACATTCTGGCTCGACGAAACAAGTTTGATTGCAAGTGCATGGCCAGCTTCATGAAAGGCAGTTACCTTCCTGTCATGCTCACTCATGACACGGCTTTTATTTTCAGGACCCATCATTACCTTGAATGCTGCTTCCTTTATATCTTCATTGCCAATTTTCCGCTTATTGCTTCTGGCCGCCAGCAGCGCAGCCTCATTGAGCAGGTTCTCCAGTTCGGCTCCGGTAAAGCCGGGTAATATCCTGGCTATATCGCCAAGATTAACATCCTCGGCCAGCGGCTTGCCCTTGGAATGAACTTTTAAAATCTGTTCCCGCCCCTTAATATCAGGTAATCCCACAACTACCCTCCTGTCAAAACGTCCAGGTCTTAAAAGTGCGGGGTCGAGTATATCAGGTCTATTGGTGGCAGCCAGTATAATAATTCCATCATTTATACCGAAACCATCCATTTCAACAAGCAGCTGATTCAGGGTCTGCTCTCTTTCGTCATTTCCTCCGCCCATACCGGCACCTCTGTGCCTTCCGACAGCATCGATTTCATCGATGAATATGATGCAGGGGGCATTCTTTTTAGCCTGTTCAAACAGGTCACGAACCCTGGATGCTCCAACACCGACAAACATCTCCACAAAATCCGAACCGCTTATACTGAAAAACGGAACTCCCGCTTCACCCGAAACGGCTTTTGCCAACAGGGTTTTACCTGTACCCGGAGGTCCTACCAGAAGGACACCCTTTGGTATTCTGGCCCCCAGTTCAACAAACTTTTTAGGGGCTTTTAAAAACTCAACGATTTCCGCCAGCTCCTGCTTTTCCTCATCAGCCCCTGCAACATGTTCAAAGGTTACCCTTCTCTTAGCATCAACAGACAGCTTTGCACGGCTCTTGCCAAAGGACATCGCCCGGTTGCCTCCGGCACCGCCTCCCTGCTGCCGCCTCATAAAAAAGAACCAAAACAATATGGGTGCTGCTATCAGTACAAGTGTAGGCAATATTGCCAGCCAAACCGGTGTTTGAGGCGGCTGAGCCACACTGTATTTTTCAATCTGCCTGTTATCCAGGGCCTTTGTAAATCTCTCGGATGCAGAAGTGACATCCGGAGGCACGATAACTGTATATTTCAGCGTCTTGCTGTCGCTCAACGGATTTTTAAGTTCTACCGATGCAGTGTCCATTTGCAATTCTATAGTCTTCACATTACCTGTTTGAATCTGTGCCAATAGTTCTGAATAATCCATTTTAGGCGGTTTCTCAGATGGAACAAAAAATGTTATTGCTATTAAAACAACTAAAAAAATTACTATATAAAAACGTAAACCTTTGAAATACTTCAAATAACTCCCCCCTATCCGGTACCTGCATATATTTTTTAAACTAACTATATTTCACATCCTATTTAATTATACCTGTAATACGACTTCTCCAAAAGCCTTTTGACCAAATACATGCTCTATTCTCGGCAGGGAGATCCCTAAAGTTTCCCTCAGCACATCTTCAACAGCCTCTACAGGTATGATTGTAAGCTCATTCCGGACTTCTTCCGGTACCTCCTTGAGGTCAACGACATTATCCTTGGGAATAAGAACTTTTGTAATTCCGGCTCTTTGAGCTCCCAGTAATTTTTCCTTCAGACCGCCGATTGGTAAAACGGCACCTCTCAAGGTGATTTCTCCTGTCATTGCAATTTTAGAGTCCACTTTGATACCTGTTACCAGCGAAGCAAGAGCAGTAAACAATGCAATGCCTGCAGACGGGCCATCCTTTGGAACGGCACCTGAGGGAACATGAATGTGTATATCTCTTTCCTTGAAGTTGATTGAATTTATTGGTAATCTGGCCTTCAATAAGCTTAATGAAATTCTTGCAGACTCCTTCATTACATCACCCAATTTGCCTGTAAGTGTAACCTGTCCGCCTCCTGCCATATCAGTTGCTTCAATGAAGAGAATCTCTCCTCCCACAGGGGTCCATGCAAGTCCCGTAACAACTCCCGGCGGGTTGTCCGACTCGGCTTTTTCATGCCTGGATACCTGTCTTCCCAACAAATCCTCCAACTGCTCAATTTTAATTTTATACGGCAATTCTACATTATTGGAGACTATTTTCTCAGTGGTAGCTCTTGCAATTGCAGCCAGCTGTTTTTTCAATCCCCGGACTCCGGCTTCCAAAGTGTAATCGCTGATTATTTTTTGAAGCACGTCATCATCAATCATCAATTGCTCTGCTGATAATCCATGCTCTTCAAGAATAGCAGGAACCAAATGATTTCTTCCGATGTGGAATTTTTCATTAATAGTGTAGCTGGATATCTGAATGACTTCCATTCTGTCCAACAACGGACCCGGAATGCTCTCCAGCGAATTAGCCGTTGCAATAAAGAAAACCTCGGACAAATCATAGGGCAGATCTAAATAATGATCTGTAAAACTGTTGTTCTGCTCGGGATCAAGCACCTCAAGCAAAGCACTGGCAGGATCTCCGCTGTATCCTCCGGCCATCAGCTTGTCAACTTCATCCAAGACCATTACAGGATTAGTCTCTCCTGCCTTTTTAATACTCTGGATGATTCTGCCCGGCATAGCTCCCACATAGGTCCTCCGGTGCCCTCTGATCTCTGATTCATCTCTGATTCCGCCTAAACTTAAACGGATATATTTTCTGTCCAGCGCTTCTGCGATACTCTTACCCAGACTTGTTTTTCCTGTTCCGGGAGGCCCCACCAGCAATAGGATTGACCCTTTTTTATCTTTCTTCAGCTGCATTACGGCTAAATGCTGTATTATTCTGTCCTTAACCTTGTCCAATCCATAATGCTGTTCATCTAAAATTCGTCTTGCCTCACCCAGATTGACAGGTTTGGCTTCACTTTTTTTCCAGGGCAGCTGCACCAAAAGATCCAGGTAATTCCTTATGACATTATACTCCGAACTGTTAGGACCCTGAGCCTTCAATTTGTCCAATTCTTCAAGAGCCGTATTCTTTATATCTATTGGCATTTGGGCATCTTCAATTTTACTCAAATAGTCCTTATCCTTTTTAACACTTTCTTCCTTGCCTTCATTTAATTCCTCTTGAATTGCTTTTAATTGTTCTCTCAGTACCGACTCCCTGTAGTATTTATTTGCCTTTTCCGAAAATCTCTCTGCCATTTGAAACTGAAGTTCAACGGTTTCCTTCAGTTTTACAAGGTAATCCATAAACTTCAGGCTTCTTTCCTTCAAAGACTGAGTCTCAAGCAATTCATACTTCTCTCCGTTTGAAAGCGGCATGAATTGAGCTATATACACAATCAGTGAATTCAAGTCCTTCAATTCGTCAAGCACTTTCATGTATTGATCGGCACCACTGTACTGCTCCGACCTCGTGTATTTTTCGCTGAATTCCCGGGTAAAGTTCTTAATATAGTTTAGCATTTCTTCCCGGCTTTTTTCATTGAGATCAACATCCTCGGGGAAAATATCATATTCGGCATATATACTGCCATATTCAAATCTTATGTTATTAACCTCAACTCTATCCTGCGCTTTGATCTTAACACGGTAGCCTTTTTCACTCTGTTCGGCTTCTTCTACCTTAAAGGAAACGCCTACCCTGTAAAAATCCTCTTCGCTTAATTGTCCATGACCAAAGTTTTGCTTTATTGGCAGAGCAATATTTATATGATCATCCCTTTTCAAATTTTCAAGTTCTTCCTCATCAAGCCTTGGCAGCCTGAGTATGGAGGTTACACCCGGCAATATAACCGTATCGGATATAGGAATTACTCTTCCTGATTTACTGTTAATGTCTTGACTCATCATAATATCATCCTTTCCCGTTAAACGAATATTCATTTAACTATAAGTTAAATGATAGCGAGATTCTTTTATGATACTCTCACAAAATTGTCCCGCTTTTAGTTTTTATTATTTTAGCAAAGCATCCTGTATAATTTCAATCATTTCTTCCAGCAGCTCTGATCTTTCCTTTTCGCTTCTGTGATCATTGAATGCTATTGATTTTACCGGATAAAAAATAATTGCTATTAAATTCTCAATCCGGTAATCCTTTATTACATTATTTTTTTTCAGCTCTCCTATGAAATTGTTTATATTGCAAATACCCTTTATTTCAGAACAACCGTTGGCCAGCGAGGGGCAATTTGAGAACTGTTCTACAAAGTTAAAAATCTCCTTATGCTCTTGAATATAGTTGTAATAACTTCTCACAAGTATCTCAACCAGTTGTTTTCCAGCCATTCCCTGCTGTACCTTTGTAAAAATATAATCAAATATTTCTTCCGAGTACTCACGGTAAATATCCTGAAGCATGATCTCCTTGTTATCAAAATATATATATACAGTTGCGGGCGAAACCCCTGCCTCTTTAGCAATTTTTGAAATAGAAGTACCATGAAAACCTTCCTGAAGTATCAACTTGATTACAGCTTCTTTTATACTTTTTGCCTTTTCATCATCTCGTCTTCTCATCTGTCCACCTCTATTTTAACGCTTTGCTTCGTTATATTTCTATAATAAATGATCATTCATTTATTGTCAATAGGTGCATGTTAGTTTTTAAATACCACTACCTTCACAAACACACCCCAAATATTACCATAACTTTTAGAGTATATCAAATTAATTAAAGCTATCAATACGAACCCTTTATCTACAAATTACTTAATAAATACTCTCACATTCTAATTATATCTCAATATTGAACTTCTCCGCTGCTGAACCATATAAGAAAGATCAGCAGCGGGTACTTTGTGCAATATGCAATTTTTTAGTTTTCTTAATTTAGAATATGTAAACTTCATTGACTTATCTTTAAAATGTGAGTATACTAGTCTTGACTTGAAGGATAAAATCATATAATAAATATAAAAGTTTTCTAGGGTTCCGCAGTTTTGCTGGTCCGAGACCAAGAGAAAACTCATAGCTGACAGCTATGCCACGGAAGGATAAAAACCTGGGAGGTATCACGATGATATCTTTCAGGTTTTATTTTTTTAAAAGGAGGTGAAAGGTTGAAAGAAATTATAAAAATGAGTAAAGGAGGTACCGAGCCCATGCCATTTCTGTCATTATGTTTTGTGCGATATGCTGGGCATGGGCATAAATATGGCTTGGATTTATTTAATAATTGCGGGATTTTTTGAAATCATTTGGGCAATGGGCCTAAAATACTCTCAGGGATTTACAAAGCTATACCCGTCTCTAATTACACTGGGAGGTATGATAATCAGTTTTTATTTATTATCACTTGCAACAAAAACACTTCCAATCGGCACAGCATATGCTATCTGGACAGGTATTGGAGCTTTTGGTGCCGTGATACTGGGTATGATTCTTTTTCATGATCCGATTAATATCCTGCGGATTATATTTCTTTGCTTAATACTAATAGGTATTTTAGGACTAAAACTTACTTCTTCGTGATTATATTCAGATATTAAGCATCTCGTTCCTTATTATAGCTAATAATGCACTCCGAAAAAACAAAATGCAGGAAATTTAAACCCCGGCCTGAAACTGCCCCTGATCTCTTTCGTCAGTTTCAGTACCGGGGGTGACTGCATGTATTATACTTCACATTCCATATGGACTTTATTTCTGTAGTCTCCTCAATTTACCTTATTCTTTCTCCCGTATACACGTATAAATCTATAAATCTCGCACCCAAGCAATAATGCCCCCATGGCAGTGACAGATATTACATCCTTAATTATAAAATTCCTAAGAAAACCCGGTAAATACGGAACTGTAATAATACTGGTCATCATAAACAATGAAGGTATTCCTATTATAATCAATTCAAATATAAACGTTTTTACAGAACCTTTGGGCCTGCTCCCCAGAAATGCGATCAGAGCACCAAGAAACAGCCATATGATCACGGCAATGCTCACAGCTGCAACAAGGTTTCCTGTTTCAAATCGGTAATATGCATTCCGGCCAATGTCCTGTGCTTTAAAAAGCACGATTATACCAGCTATATAAAATATAATGCCAAATAAACCGGCCCTGATATTCAGCCCTGTTTTTTTCTTCCATATATCAGAAAGCTTTCCAAGCATTTTGCTTTCATTCAGATTCTCCTCTATAGCTTTCTCCGGTATACCATAATTCATCTGGTTAATTTTCATTTGACATTTTTGACAGTCTTTAATGTGTGCTTCTATCATTTCTTTACTTTCATTGCTGCAAATACCATCAATATATAAAGGTAATAAGTCTTCAATAACACTGCACGATATATCTTTCATTACAATTCCTCCAATCTGCCTGTAATTTTTTGTTTTGCACGGTAATAAGTAACTCTTGCCCAGTTTTCATGTTTTCCAAACAAGTCTGCAATTTGTGCGTACGGTAACTCCGCAAAAACTCTTAATGTGAAAACTTCTTTATATGGTTCCGGCAGAGAGTGCAACATCCTGTGAATTTTTTCAGAATCAACACTATCTGCCAATCTATAAGCTAAATCATCATATGCCATCCCTTCAGTATCGCTGTTATAGTCTAGTTTTTTATTTTTGTCTAAAATGTTAAAATATAAATTTTTTGCTATCTGGCATAGCCATGTATTTACCTTACAGGTCCCTTTAAATGAGCCAAAGTGGTCCAGAGCTCTGACGAATGTTTCCTGAGTTATTTCCTCAGCCAATGTCTGGTCTTTGCACAGGGCCAGCATAAACCTGTATACATCTTTGAAATGTAGATCATATATTTTTTCAAAATTCACACTGATTTTCCCTCCCTTCATATATAAGACAATCGAATTAAAAAAACGTTACAGCTTATGCTGCAATACAATGTTTTTCCATCATAATCTCTGCAAATTGCGTTTTCATGATAATCTTAAACAACTCCCTGATGATTTGCTGTTTTATTCTTATTGCTATTTAATATTACCATTAAAGTACATAACTTGTAATAAACAGATGTGTAAATAACAGCACAATCTAAACAATCACTGTAAATTCTATCCCGCGATTACCGGCATGTCAGCTCTAAGAAACTTACATATTGCGGAATAGAACTGTTTATTTTTTGCTGATAATCCATCTATTATAAATTTTATGGTATTTATGGTAAATATTTGTAATTCAATGTATAATAGATAATAAAGGCCAGATTGCTGCTATCAACTATTTTATGAAGGGGGGTATCAACTTTAGGATAATAACCTGATACATAATCCTGGTATCCTGTTATATTACCTATTCTAAATGCACCAGCCATACCCGTCCGAAATGGGAATCAGCATTTGATCCGGCCGGGTACTCCCTCCCAAACCAGTACCTGTAACAGAACTCAGGGTTAGTTGTATATCAGACCTTGAGATTAGAGGTTTAATGTTATTATTAATTCAACCTTTAGAGAGTTTCAGTACTGAATGCCAATCCGCTATGTAATTCTCAATGCAAGTTATCAGTCACACTATTACCAAAACTACATTTACAGAGATTTTAATTATGGTGGTAACCGGTTGTTTTTCATTAAGGATAGCAGCAGACAGGTTTTTAAACAACCTTAAAATTGTGAATATCTTTTGAAGTCACTTTTCACGGTTGTAATTTTTTTATAGGAGATGAAAAAAATGAATTTGAGCGTAAAAAAAACAATTAGTGCATTATTGGTTTGCTTAATTGTAATGTCAATGGTATTCACCGTACCGGCATCCCAAGTTTCAGCAGCCAGTGATGTATCAGTGAATTTATCTGCAGAAAAGCAAGTGATTCGCGGTTTTGGAGGTATGAACTACCCCGCTTGGCAAGGTTCAGATTTGACAGCAGCTCAAAGAGAAACCGCCTTTGGTAATGGACAGGGGCAGTTGGGATTTTCTATTTTAAGAATCCATGTTGATCCCGATAAAAATACCTGGGCCAATGAATTGGATACTGCAAAAGCAGCTATAAAAAATGGAGCAATAGTTTTTGCTTCGCCCTGGAGCCCTCCAAGTGAAATGGTTCAGACCGTAAATGGCCAAAGACATGTTAAGCCCGATATGTACGCAGCATATGCAAAGCATCTTAACGATTTCGTTTCATTCATGAAACAAAATGGTGTGGATTTGTATGCCATTTCTGTCCAAAATGAGCCTGATTACGGAAATGAGTGGACTTGGTGGACTCCACAGGAAATACTTACCTTTATGAAAAATAATGCCGGCTCAATTAATTGCAGAGTAATTGCACCCGAGTCATTCCAATATCTGAAAAATATTTCGGACCCTATTCTGAACGATCAACAGGCACTTGCAAACCTGGATATACTCGGTGCCCACCTTTATGGTACCCAGGTCAGCAATTTTCCTTATCCTCTTTTCAAGCAAAAGGGTGCGGGAAAAGATCTCTGGATGACAGAAGTATACTATCCAAACAGTGAAGCGAACTCCGCTGACCGCTGGCCAGAGGCCCTGGATGTTGCGCAGCATATGCACAATGCCATGGTAGAGGCAGATTTCCAGGCATATGTATGGTGGTTTATCCGGAGGCAATACGGCCCTATGAAAGAGGACGGTACCATGAGCAAGCGTGGTGCCATGATGTCTCATTTCTCGAAATTTGTCCGTCCTGACTATGTAAGGGTTGATGCAACAAAAAATCCTAATACGAACGTTTACATATCTGCCTATAAAGGTGATAACAAAGTTGTTATTGTTGCTATTAACAAAGGAACCGCAGCAGTAAGCCAAAAATTTGTCTTACAGGACGGCTCAGTCTCAGGATTATCCACATGGGTAACAGATAGCAGCAGAAATCTAGCGGCCGGAGCTGTTAATGTATCAGGAAGCTCCTTTACAGCGCAGCTTCCAGCTCAAAGTGTTACAACCTTTGTAGGCAGTCTGGGAGTCTCGGGGAAAATCGGCGATTTAAATTCCGATGGGTCGATTGATGCCCTGGATTTAACGGCACTGAAAAAACACCTTTTGGGAATAGAGCTCTTAACAAATGAAACCTTGGCTGATTTAGATGCTAATGGAGGAATCGATGCACTGGATTTATCACTGCTCAAACAATATTTACTGGGTATTATCCCTGCTTTCCCCGGGGAAAGCGGCATATAAATATTATGATGTGATTTATGAGCGGAATACTTGTTGAATATTAATTTTTTACCACCACTACATGATTACCAGTTAATCAGTTATTATAAAAACAAAAACTCCCGGTCCTGAACCTTTTCGTGAGGTTCAGGACCGGGAACATCAAAATACACCGGATATTAAGATGGATATTGCATAAAAATAAGCCCATTTTAGAAAACGGACTTATAATTATATATAAATTTAAAAATTATTTGCCAAAATTTAATGAGCCATCAAAGCTGTTTCCATTAAAAGTAGTACCGGTAAAATCAATATCCGGGATAATATTTTGATCAAAATTAAATGCTATATTATCTTTAAATTTACAATTGGTAAACTTAATACCACTGGACAAATTAACTGCCAATATATTTGTATCCTTACTAAATGCCTCATTTTCAGATATCTCACATTTATCGTAAACAATATTTGACGAAGAATTAATATTAATTAAATTAGAGCTTTCACATTTCCTAAATATACTGTTGGTAAATGTAAAATCCTTGCAATCACTTATTGTCATTGCTCCATTCGTACACTCCTCAATAATGGAATTATTAAATTTTAAATTCTCAGTATTCGCGGCAATAATCCCGTAAGTCCCGCATCCATATAAGATGCTGCTTGAAATATCTATATCCTTTGATGAATCAAAATTGAATACACCCCCGACGCACTCACCCTTCTCTATTGTATGCCCGGCCTTAATATTTTTTACAGATATTTTTCTGCAATCTACAAATGTAAAAACATCTGCATATCTTGGCTCAACAACTATTTCAACGGGTTTATCCCCTATACCTTCCAAAGTCAGATTATAAATTTCATCCAGTATCAGTTCATTGCCATCGAACTCTTCTTCCCAATAGATATTCTCACTTCCACTGTATCCCTGTTTCAAATCAGATAAATTATAAATTCCCGGTTTCAGCTTGATATGTTTGTTGGAGCCAAGTGCGGCAAACAGTTCCTCAACATTGGATACAGTTACTTCCTGAGCTTTAATGTCAGGTTTTTTGCCTATGTAGATACTCTTTGTATTACCATCCCAGCTAACATCTTTCCCCAATATCTTACTTATTGCCGCAACAGGTACATATGTAACACCATTTGAAATAAAGGGTTCAATTGTTTCTCCATTAGCACCCTTGGGTTGTGAAAGGACGCCATCCACATAAATTTTTATGTTGTCATATACAACCGATATCTTATTTTCTATAGGTTCCGCTAAAACAGTTGCTCCCAGTGCAGATATCCCTAAAACCGCGGTAAATAACAATCCTGAAAAAAATCCTTTAAGTTTGTCCTTGTTTATCATTTGAGTCCCTCACTTTTAAAATATTTTTTTACTACTTATTTCAAGTTATGCTAATGCAGCAGAGATTGGCCCCGAAATTCAGTCATGCCCCTGTTTCCATATCGAATCTATTTTACTATAATAAAACATATTTTTCAATAAATGTAGTATTTCAATTGCATAATTCAACCATTAACTTAGATCCAGTATTCATTATTTCCTTAACACAGGCAGTTTTGGCATCAGTATATTCACCTGGTGAATACCTGAACATTTCAGCTGCATTAAGTAAAACCACATTACACATTACTGATATTTTACAACTTATTACCATTATATAAGTTACAAAATTGTAATATTAAACTATAGCGTCGCGTCTTTATTCATTTTTATCACCACTTATTTATAGCTCTGCATGAATAATTCACTTATATCACCTGAAAAGTTCCTGTCCCGGAAATAAAACATCGAGAGATACCTCTTTTTCATTTTGTTATATGCTTAACATAAAATATCTTGACAAGTGGCATCATTGTAGTAATATTTTTTGTGTTGGATACAATTATAAAGGACAAAGTATTTGGATGCCTAAGAATTTTATTGGCGTTTACGTACTGATTACGGTGACTATAATAAACAAAATTAATCATAGGAAGTTGCGAAATGTCAGTCAGAAAAAATGTGGAAAACATTTTGCGAAAGTGCTTAGTAATTAACAGATTTTTGAGTGTAATTTGATATTTGGGCTAACTTTAATAAGCCTGGACTGTTCTTTGAAATTTTAATAGCTTTTTACGCAATAAGTGGTTTGAGGCTTCGGATGTATTGTGGATATTTAAGTCTGGAGGCTAAGATGACTGTGAACTGACTTGCGATCCCTGCAATGAAGACATCCGCCTTAGTTGTAAGATGATTTCTGCTTTTTCTTCCAGCTACACACATGTTGTTTTTCAAATGATTAATGGATTTTTCAACAACTGCTCTGATCTTGTACAATTCAACCCACTCCTGAGAGTCGCGTTGAATACCGGGAAACATCCTGAAATCCATGTTTTCATAGGTATAAGTTGTACGGCCTCTGGCAGCAGTGCTGCATGGATTTTCACATCCACAGATGTATTTACCATTTTTGTAGGATATTTTAGGGCAGATCCATTTAATGCGGTCAGAACGGCCTTTTTCCCGGCAGATACCACAGTATTTCATGGGGATGGATGGATCATTGGGACAGACAGGATAGCCATACTCATTGTAACCAACTTGCTTTAGAGTGCTTTCATTCCTGATGTTGTAAGGAATAATAGCTTTCTTAAAATGGAAATCGTTCTTCAGAAAACCGTAGGTATCAATGGT
>JAEVZU010000054.1 GCA_023392075.1 Bacillota bacterium
GGTATTGACAAGTTATAAAATAGTTCATATAATAAATAAGCTGCTTGGAAATGACATCGTCATGTAATATGCTTCCGCAAATGCGCCATTAGCTCAGTTGGTAGAGCACCTGACTCTTAATCAGGGTGTCCCGGGTTCGAATCCCTGATGGCGCACCAAACAAAGAAAAACCATACATCTTGTGATGTATGGTTTTTCTTTGTTTAATTAAAAAATTATTGCAGTCTCGGCAAATTCAAATTTGCCAACATTCACACAGGATAATTTTCAATAGCCTGTAAAAACTATAATGGGTTTAAAAAATATAGTTTTTAGGGAGGTATGAAAATGGGTCAATCAGGAGCATTTGATGTAAAAAATGACGAATCCCTGGTGTATACGGACTTGGCTTCATCCGGCTGTAACGAATGCGGATCTGAAAGTTTTAATGTTGAGCTTTCAGATAAAGTTTCAGATGAGAATTATTCCAAAGGCGTAATATTTACAACCTTTGGGAACAATGTCAGGCTGACTTACGACGGACAGCTGGCGAAAAGCGGAGCTGCCGAAGTATTTGCTGTAGTAAATACCTTTGGCGGCAATAACTCGCAGGATACCTCAACTTACCCTATGAATAGTACCAACCGTCAAATTTTTGAGTTATCCATCCCGGCCCGGATTGGAAGCCAGATAAATGTCTCTTTCAAAGACAGCTCAAATAACTGGGATAATAATTCAGGTAAAAACTATAGTTATTATATCCAATAATAAGAATAGGTGGCCCGCCGGCT
The DNA here is from genome assembly GCA_023392075.1 of Bacillota bacterium. Lineage (GTDB taxonomy): Bacteria > Bacillota > Clostridia > Acetivibrionales > DSM-1351 > Ruminiclostridium. The sequence goes on from JAEVZU010000054.1 coordinate 771, forward strand.
GCCTATTTTCAATTTTGCATACATTCAGTAACACGCCGGTATGGTTATGGAGGCTGCAGGAAAATAGGAAAATTTTTATGCACTGGTCTTATTTTTTAAGGCCTTATTTCTAAAAGCTCGGTAATTATCGGTCCATGCCTTTAAAAGACGGTCACAGGCAATAAATATAGCGGAATAAGTATTCAGAAATATTGTTGAAAACTTGATATCGTAGTCCGTCTTAATATTTAAGTTTATCAGATAGGAATTATAGGAGCATTTAAAGGCTATACACAGCAGCGCAATATACAGAACCACTCTTCTGAAATTTATCGTGGTCCTGGAATTTAAAAAAGATGTTTCTCCATTCTGCTTCTTATCGACTCCAAAATATACCCAGAGACCCAAAAATATAGGCAGGATAATCAGAAGGAAGAAATAAGCCTCATCAGGCCAGTTGAATACCAGGAAAAGAGAATACATTAATGACATTGTAGGAAATAAAATAATCGTCTCCTTGTCAGTTAAAGATTCAAAGAATAATTTCAGCTGATTTAGCAGAAAGCTCCTTTTTGCAGTATTTTGTCTGGGATTTTGTGTAAGGGCTAATAATGACGGAGCATCCTTGTGGCTGTTTCTGATTTCAAACAGTACAACTGTAGATACATAAAGAAATACTGGATATGTAAAAATAAGCGCAAAGCCGGCAGGTATTCCCTTTCTGATTAAATATAAAATCACGACTAACGAAGCTGCTGCCAAAATATAAATTAATTCTAGAAATATAATACTGTACCTTTTTTTGAATAAAGGACTTAACATCTTTCCCAGTTTAATAATGAACTTTTCATTTCTGTCAAACAGGAATTTTAGAAATATGCCGATCAGAACAATAAAAACAGCTGAAAAAATCAGGATACCCGACATAAATGCAAAGTTATTTTTGATATTCTCCATTGCAACCCCCGTAAGTGACATAAATTTATTCCATTTGCCCATGGCAGGTAATTTTTCTACGTAAACCCTGATATGTTATAATTATATTTATGGAAAAATTTATTAATTTGTCACTTATGAATAAATAATTCATTGGAAAAGGAGGCTAATACTTTGCCATTTACATTTGCACATCCTGCGGCTGCCAACTCATAAAAATATACTTTTTCTGTCGGGCTGCAGTTCCTTTGAAGTCAAATGGATCACCAGTTCTTCAACTGCCGATAGGCTTGCGATACCGCATATCACATACATCCACAGATCAGAAGAATAGTTTATGAGAAAAATCGGAATTAAAAATAAAAGCAGCCCTGTAAACTTATTTAAATATGTATGCAGGATTGCAAAAGATTTGTATTTTAAAAAGACTAATACCATTGAAATAACTCTAATTGCGAAAATCAGTAAAACCCAAATAATTATTTGGCCGGGAAGTCTTATAATGGGATATAATTTAAAAAACAAAATACCTACCATTATTAAATCTGCTATTGAATCCAATTTTGCACCAATAGAACTGGATACTCCTGTTTTTCTTGCAATAAAGCCATCCAGCATGTCGCTTATTCCACAAAAAACATATAAAATGTAAAAAGCGATACTAAGAGGCTTAATTGCAATAAGGCATAAGGCAAGAACTATCCTTGATATGGACAGACAATTTGGAATTGCTCTTGCTATATGACCTATATGACTTGGTGCTGCAGCTTCAGTTGCATTTTTTGCGGCGTTTTGGGGCATATAAATACCTCTGTATATGAATTACCTATTTATACTATCTTATGATTTTACTCTGTATTTTACTATTCCATTTTCTTATTTCAGTTAAAAATTAAAACAAGCTTATTATACTCACCTTTATTAATTATACCGTCATGATTTAAATCCATTACAGCAACGATATAGATATTATCCATCGGAAATTCATCAAGGGAATATCCGGTATATTCATATATTTCAGGATCAAGCAGCTGAATATCATTAACTTTAAATTCTGTATCAATAATGCTGTTTTCATCTTCATTAATAACAGGTAACCTGCTGTGGGCGTCGTCACTATAAAATAGATAATGATGGGCCTCATTGTTCACGTATAGAGATTCATACGGTCCATCTGCTGCCATCCCCGTCCCGGGTATAAAATAAGGGATTTCTTCCAGACTCATTCCCTCTTTCGTCAGGTCATAACTGTCACTGTCATCCAGCGCTGCCATATGTAATATGCCCTCAATGGGCATTTTAAATCTCAGTGAGAAATTGCTTCTGTCAAGATAGAAAGCGTTATCTTTGGCATCCGCCTTTATTTCATTGCCGTTTTGAATAATCTTTACATTAAAGGCTGAAGAATCCGGCTCAGTCCTGAACTTCAAAATATATGCCTTTTTTAAGCCATTTTCTGATTTATCCTTGACCGCGTTTGCAGGAATTATCAATTCATACACCGTATCATTTTCAAGATTGCCCTTGGGTCTGATTATAAGTGAATTATTCCTGTCTACAGTAACGGCTATATTTACGGATACTGTCCAGGAATTTGCCAGTTTGATTCTGGAATAGGTATTACCTTTGAAGATTTGTTCACTGAATTTTATTGTAATAGTCTTATTTGTTTCCACAGTGGAAAGATTGCTGCCCGGATCAGTTTTGGCTACAGTTGGTGCAACGTTGTCTTTTGCGGCGGAAAACGACGTTTGGCATGTAATTATCAAAATTGAAATTATACAAATGAACGATACGAATCTCTTCATACAAACACCCCTGAATACATTAATTAAATATTATTTTACCATTTGCAAGCATTAATTGAAAGATATGTTTAAGTCCTCTAAATAAAACATTTAACACTATTTTATTGTTTCATATGATTGAGCGGTGGTAGTATAATAATAAATTGTCGAAAATTGCTTTTAATGGGGGACAAATGTTTAGAGATTTCGTAATAAATTCAGGAATGTTAATAGCATTTTTAAGTATATGTTACCAGATCTTCCGGAACACCGGCTTGAACCCTCAGCTCCCTACAGGGTTAAAAATCAAAATGGGTTTG
>JAEVZU010000138.1 GCA_023392075.1 Bacillota bacterium
TAACCTCCATGAGCCGCATAGCGGCCACAAAATGTAATGAAACCTTTTCCTTCCCCATCCGCTATACGGCGAATAAAGGAGGTCAATTGCATCGACCCTGTGAATTCATTAAATATTATTTATTATATATTTGCAAAAGTATTGTTGTATTTATAGTATTCTACTATAAATTTATATTTTGCTGCTATATGCAATGTAGTCAGCAAACAAATTTTACTTCCTTTTCCCGACTTGTATTTACTGATTAAAAGCTCCTTTTTCCTGTACATGCATACAGGAAAAGGAGCTTTTTTGTCTAAAGAGCAATCCCCACTATTGACAATGTATAACGCGCCTCACGCCGGTGATTTTTGAGCTTGCGGCAAGGCAAAGGCGTGCAGTAAGGCTTTGTGCCTTGCAAGCGGCTTCAACGCAGCCGCAGGGCAAATTAACCACTCAAAAATGTATTGTACATTGTCAATAGAGAGTTCTAATAATTATTAAAACTCAGGTTCAATCAACCCGTAATTACCGTCCTTACGCTTATATACCACATTTACCTGTTTTGTGTCGGCATTGAAGAACATAAAGAACTCATGTCCCAGCAAATTCATCTGGAGTACTGCCTCTTCAATATCCATGGGTTTAACAGCAAATCTCTTTGATCTTACAATTTTAAATTCCTTTTCTTCAGGAACATCTTCTGTAAATTTTAGATTTTCAAATGAAAAATCCTGTGCATGAAGTCTTCTCTCAAGCCTGGTTCTATTTTTTCTTATTTGTCTTTCAAGAAGATCTACTGTTCTATCTATTGAAGAATACATATCTTCGTTTGATTCTTCCGCTCTTAATACAATTCCGTTGAATGGTATTGTAACCTCCACGATCTGCCTTGCCCTTTGAACACTCAAAGTAACATGCGCTTCTGTTTCGTTGGTAAAAAATTTATCAAGTTTGTTAATTTTCTTGGTTACCCTCTCCCTAAGACCTTCGGTAACCTCGATATTTTTTCCTGTAATTATAATTTTCATGAATAACAGCCCCTCTCTGAGTTTTTTTGTGCAATTAAATCTTTGAGTTTTTTAACAGTGGTACTTGTTATGAAATAGTACTTCTACACCGCCCGGACAAAATCCTTCAAAATTTTGCAATCAATTTAGTGTTATTTTAATGTTAAATTATCAATAACTCTAAATATGGAATCCACAATAATTGTACGAGTTTTACACATTTCTTCAACAAAACACCTGTTTTGTGTATAGTTTTCTGTGGATAATGTGAATAACCTTGTTTATAACTGCTCCTTTAAGGAATTTAGCCTGTGGATATACTATATTGATAATTAATACCCCATTTTTGATATTGTTACCAAAATTTTATCTGTTTATCGCAGTTACTTATTACTGTCTATATATAAATTATATGTTATTTCAAATTTCTACAGAACTCAGAGTATTTATGCTAAATCCCAAATTCCAATTCTGCAAACGACGAAGGAATATGAAAATTATCCTTCCCGGTGGGTGACAGGGCAGAATACTCTATTGAGCCATCCGTCTCCCTGTCTATCCTGTACAGGTTGAAAAGCCAGGTATCATACGGATTTGGCGGAATGTTTTCTGCTGTTATAAATTCAGAAAAAGGGATTGCCAATTCAACTGAAAAGGTTTTCCTTGCAGCATCAATTACTACTGCCGATTGAATTACCTGTTCCAGCCTTGCAAAAGCTGCTGTTTTTCCCAGGAGGTCATTGTGAATGCCATAGTGTAAAACAGCATTCAGCGGATTGACCTCAACTTCAATATAAGTTTTTTTGTCCCTGTTATCATCTATAAATATTTCTACCACGTCTTCATTATAAAGCCTGTCATTGAATTCCGTTAATACGGCATTTATACTTTCATATTTGCACAGGAAGCCTGCATAGAGAAATTTTTCATTCCACAGGAGCCTGGCAAAGGTATCCCTGTTATTATTTTTTCCGGTTGTGTTATGTTTAAGTCTGACTTCAACGGCATTGTCCCATTCAGGTTTGTTAAGATTTCCGTCGATCTCTAAGTTTCCATTCATCCTTTTACATATGTATTTCAATTCTTCTCTCCTTTATCCAAGAACCGCCCTCATCTTTCAGCTCTCATTTTTTATACAGCGAATAGAGGCCGGCCCGGCCAAGTATATCTTGTCCGGACCAGCCTTATTCAGAAATTAATATTGATAACTCTTATTTTAAATGAATTATAGCTACAAATAAAGAATTTTTTGTTTGCTCAATAAAAGTTATGTCTATTTATCATCGAGAATTTGTTGAACTGCTTCATCCATCTTTTTCAAACCTTCATCAACCGAAACCTTATTTTTCATAATATATTCAGAAATTTCGCCAATCTTGGTATTGGCATCTCCCGCCCTTACAGTCTGCCACAACGGACAAGGATTTTGGAGCGCATCCAGATAAATCTGCTTGGTATTCTTTGGTCCGAATTTTGCAGTCAGGAACAAATCCTTATTTATGGAATCTATAGGAGACAAACCTGCACCACTGGAAACAACAGACTTGTAATTCTCTTCACTGGCTATGAACTTTGTAAATTCCCAGGCAGCAGGAATATTCTTTGAGGAAGGTGATATACATATGCCCTTGGATTGAACAGGGTTAAAGTTCTTGCCAGTAGTGCCCTGGGGCATCTGCATTACGTCATAGTTTATGTTGATTCCCTTTGATGCGTCGGCATATCCGTAAAGCAGATAGGATGCCAAAGGATATATGGCACATTTGCCTTGGGCAAATATATCCGTCCATGCAGGAACGGTATCAAAATCCGGAGCTACGTGATATTTCCATATTGCATCATATAAATATTGGAACGTCTTTTTAGAGGGATCATTCAATAAATTGGATTTTGATCCGTCAAGGGATACAAGTCCCTCACCGTATGAATTGGCAATAGGATCCACAAAGCCGTCTATCCAGGTGGAATAGTTAGCCAATCCCCATTGTACGATGTTTTTTGAATCAAAAGCCGGATCCTCCGCATTCTTTCCGTTTTTGTCAAGTGTTAGTTTCTTTGCCATTGCCATTATATCATCCCAGGTAGCATTTGCCGCCGGTGCCGACAATCCTGCTTTTGCAAACATATCGGTGTTGTAGGCCAGTATTATTGTGTTAATATCCTGTGGAAGTCCGTAAACTTTACCGTTATAGGATGAAAGGTCCAAAGCTGCCTTATAGTATTTGTTCAGGTCAAAATTATCTTTTTTCGCCAGTTCACCCACATCCACCAGATATCCTTTATTGGCATAGTCGGCAAGATAAAGGGTTGTGGACATTGCGAATACATCAGGTGCACTTCCTGCCGCACTCTGGGTGGCAAGCTTTGTCCAATAGTTTCCCCAATCGGCAAAATCCAGGTTAACCTTTATTCCCGGGTTCTTTGCGGTAAAGCTGTCGATTTGAGCCTGAATGGCTTTTGCCTGATCGGCATTTCCCCAGAAATTATACTTGATTTCACCTGTAATCGGTTCTTTTGCAGAATCACCGCCTGCAGTTGTTGAAGCTGCACCGGTCTGACCCGCAGCAGAAGCTGTAGCTTCTGAAGTTGTACTGCTGCCGCAAGCTGCAAACAGAACAGTTAACATTGTCAAACAAAGCACTAATGATATAATTTTAAATTTTTTAAGATTTTTCATTTAAAAATCCCCCTTAATTATAAACTCTTCGACATTTAACAATCTTACTTTCCCTGCTTAAATGCATTATTGAAAGTTATCCTTTTTTTATAATTTTTTATGTCAATTGTTCCAGCACCACCGCCTTTTCCAGGTAAACTCTTTTATTAACTCCCTCCTCCGTTTTAAATTTAAAGTTGCTATCCTTTTACAGCTCCCAATGTTAATCCGCTTACAAAATACTTCTGTGCAGCGAAGAAAATTATTAAACTCGGTAGTGTTACTACCGTAATTACACATGCAATCAGGTGTGTATCCGTCAGATTCATTCTCATCTGACTCTGCATTATACTTACGCCGACCGAAATTGTATACTTCTTGATATCACTCAGGAAAATCAATGGAGTAAAAAAATCTCCCCATGCCGCAATAAAGCACATAACGCCTACTGCTATAACCGACGGTCTTGCCAGAGGAACAATGATCTTGAAAAGTATGCCTACCGGTGATGCTCCGTCAATTGTTGCCGCTTCGTCAAGCTCTTTTGGAATTCCCATAATAAACTGCCTCAACAGGAATATGTATACGGCAAATCCAAAGAAGGGAGGAACGATTATGGGTAAAAAAGTGTTATACCAGTTAAAAGCCTTATATACCATGAACAATGGCACAAGGGTGCTGTGTACCGGTATAAGCATTGTTGACAGTATCAGCATAAACCATATATTTTTTCCTCTTCCGTTAAACCTGGCAAAACCGTATGCAATGAACAGACCTGAAAGAACATTGCCGATAACTACCATCAATGTTGTAAATACAGTGTTTTTAAGCCATAGAAAAACAGGCCAGATATCAGCATTTTTTACAAAAGCGTAATAATAGTTTTTCCATTGAGGTACTTTTGGGAAAAACTTTTGAGGATATTCCGTGGTCTCTAAAAAAGTTTTTAAAGATGTAGATATTATCTGCCAAAAAGGTAAGATGAACAAAAATGAAATTACTGAAAGCGCCAGATAAATAAATATTTTTCCTATTATTTTTTTGTATTTGTTATGAGTATTCAAGTTATTCCCCCCCTTCATAATGCACCCATGAATTAGATGATTTCATTACAAGGAAGGTCAGTATCAATGTAACTATGAATAAGACTACCGATTGAGCCGAGGCATAACCGAACTTTCCGAACTGGAAGGCATCCCGGTAGAGCTTGTATACATAGAAATATGTTGACTGATCGGGACCTCCGTTTGTAATTACATATGCCGGTGTAAATATCTGCATTTGAGCGATACACTGTAAAATAAAATTGTATAGTATAGTCGGAGTCAGCATTGGCAGTGTAACAGACCAGAACCTTTGAACCGAATTGGCTCCGTCGACATATGCAGCCTCATAATAAGTCTCGGATATCCCCTGCAGCCCCATGAGAAATATGATCATTGTCTGGCCCACGCCCCAGGCACCTATAATTATAAAGGTTAACTTGGCCATACCCGGTTCACCCAGCCAATCTATACCCTCAATTCCTACCAGGCTCAATACCCTGTTTAACAAACCATACCTGGTGTTGAATATGAAAAACATGGATACCGCCGTTGCCACCCCAGGCAATATGGTTGGAATATAAAAAATAGTTCTGAAAAGTCCCAGGGCTTTTATTTTTGCATTCAGCAGCATGGCCAGTATCAACGCAGCCAGCATATTTATAGGCACTCCCAGTATTACCATGTAAATGGTGTTAAATATTGCCTTCCTGTATTCCTTATCCCCGAAAAGTTTTGTGTAGTTCTCGATTCCTACAAATATATTGTTCATTCCATTTGTTTTAAATGTACTCAGTACAAAGGTATATACGATTGGAATCAGCCAAAAAAACAGAAATCCTAAAATGCCGGGAAGAATAAACAAATACATGTACATTTCATTTCTTTTTTCCTGCCTCATTTTTATCAAAGCCTTCCACCCCCTTATTGACACCTGCTGTTCTACTTATATTCCGCTATAGAGACAATCCTGTTTTCCTTTATGGATTTTTCTGCTGCCAGGGCAATAAGCAGTGCATCCTCGGTCTGCTCTATACTTGCAACAGGTTGTTTTTTATGAGTGATGCAATCAATAAATTCAAGTCTTTGCGTCTGACAGCCGATATGACCAAAACCGTTATTGTCCGATACTATGTCCGGATTATATTCAACCCTGTCGTTAAATTCACCGCCATAAATCCCGAAGCATTCATCACGTCTTGCTATCAATTGTTTACCATTATCTCCAATAAAACCGATTTCCAGTCCGTCTCCCGAGTTGTTCTGGGGTCTCAGATACATACACAGTCCCAACTGGGCTTTTGCTCCATTTTCATATTCAATGGATACTATTGCATGATCAACAATACTTACATTATTGATTATTTTGGGCTCTTTTATTGAATAGCTGCAATCAATCAGATTATCCTGCCCATTCTTATAGACATGCTGTCCGCCCATTGCAAAAACTTTTTTTGGTCTTGAGCCTATCATCCAATTAAATATGTCAAAATGGTGGCAATCCTTCTCAACTATTGTTCCGCCGGATTTGGTCTCATCATAAAACCAATCCTCCTGCGGGAAGCATTGGCGGAACTCTTTACACCATGCCATCATTACATTTCCCAGTTCTTTTTGTTCATTAAGTTTTTTTCCGATTGTTCTGTAGAGATTTGAGTATCTATAGACAAGTCCGACCTGAATAATTGATTTACTGCTCTTTTTAGCTTCAACTATCCTCTTATAGCCCTCATAATTTATTGCAACAGGCTTCTCAAGGAAAATATTCTTTTGTCGTTTGATACATTCAATAGCCAGTTCTTCATGAAGATATCCGGGAACTGCAATAACCACTCCATCCAGCTCTTCCTTATCCAGCATTTCGATATAATCGGTATATTGCCTTATATTACTGCCGTTGACAATATCGAGCGCCCTGTTGACAGCAGCCTGATCCTTATCACAGACAGCTGTTATTTGAGCCTCTTTTAATGCACTGAAACCGTTAAAGTGACCCATTCCCATGTCACCTAAACCGATGATTGCAATTCTTGCCTTTTCCATTAATTATCCCCCGCTTGTAATCTAAAGTTTACTTTTTTGTTTACTAAAATGTTTATCCAACGTAAACATCTGCAACGTTTTAGTAAATTTATATCTATATTTATCTGATCAGAATAGGTATAAAAAGCAATAATTGTACAACTATTACAAAATTATATGATGTTATTCATATAATTTACATTAAATCATCCAAAGCCCAAGTTATCTCGCACATATCGCGAACACGTAAACTATTTAATTTGTTTACCAAACATGTTATGAATCAATTTTACCACTCGAGAACTGTTTTGTAAATACTTAAATACTTTTTAATAATATATTTTGGCTCCAGCATAAATCGCACAAAAAATTGCCTTTACCAACACCTCAATGAAATCTCTGCTTCCAATACTTTTATTCTGTAAAAATACAACGTAACAAAAGTTATGTTTATTAACTTGTTTAGGAATTTGTTTACTAACGTTTACTATCATGTTATACTATATTCAAACAAGTTTTGCTGAATTTTATCCTCCTTTCTTCGCTTTATAGCGGATAGAGGAGTAAAGATATTTCATTATTATTTTGTGGCCGCGCGACATATTCAAAGTATTAATAACGCTTTAATTAAAACAATAATTTTACTGAATACTTTGAAAACGCGCATGGCCAATTAACCTCCTTTATTCGCCTTATAGCGGTAGAGGAGGAAATAGATTTCATAATATTTTGCAGCCGCTATGCGGCTCAAAGCCATCATATGGCTTAGGAGGTTAATATGGCTACTATCAGGGATGTGGCAAAGATGGCCAATGTTTCGACAGCTACCGTTTCAAGAATTTTAAACGCCGACAAGACATACAAGGTGACCAACGAAACCAGGGAACGGGTCTGGCAGGCGGTTAAGGCACTGAACTATGTCAGAAATCAAGGCGGAAAAGAATCCATAAATAAGGTAGATATAAAAAATTCAACAGTCAATAAGGTGAAAATCGGATGTATCCTGTGCGTAACACGTGAGAAATACACCGATCCTTATTTTATGTCTATACTGTCGGGAGTAGAATCAAAGCTTATAGAAAATGGATACAGCTTATCGGTTATCAGAACAAAAAATGAACTTCAGGATCCTACCGTCCTTTTTAATACCGTGAGTGAATCACTTACAGGCCTCATTATAATGGAAACTCTGAGTGATGAAATATATTCACAGTTAAAGGACAAGGTGGATTTTATCGTGGGTATAGATACAAAACATCAGGATATAGATAATGTGTGCTATGACAGGTTTGCAGCTGCCGAAAAGGCAGTCCAGCACCTTATCGAAAAAGGACATAGAAGGATAGCCTTTATCGGCGGAACCGACGCCATTGATTCCATAAGAAAGGAACAGCGATACAGGGGATACCTCAGCGTCCTGGAAGATAATAACATTCCGGAGGACTTAACTATTGTAAAGAACTGTGAATGGGATTCAAAGCTTTGCTACTCAAAAACCATAGAGCTGCTGAATCTTCCCGAAAGGCCCACTGCAATTTTTGCAGCCAGTGACCTTATGGCTATGATATCGGTCAACGCAATATACGAACATGGCTTAAAAGTGCCTGATGATATTGCGGTAATAGGATTAAGCAATATCGATATGTCGAAATATTCCAATCCTCCTCTGAGCACAATTGATGTCCCCACAACGGAAATCGGAGAAATTGCCGCTGAAATTCTGGTATCACGTATTAAGGGCGAACAGTCCTTACCCAAAAAAATCATTCTGCCAACCAGCCTGATAGTCAGAAACTCAACATGATTTTTTAGTCGGTGTAATTTTACTATAACTTATAAATTCCCATACTCGAACAAAAAAAGTAGGTTGCCTCAGTAATTATATACTAAGTCAGCCTACTCGTGGTCTGTAGCACCTAAAAGTCACATATTGCCGGCGGTTAAATTCCCGCAGAATTTCGTTGTCGTCCTTGTCAATACATACAGTATTGCCTTCGTCCTCCGCCTTATCCTGCAAAAATTTAACCGCCGGCAATATACATTTTAGATGTTACAGACCACTAGTTTTTATTAATATATCATAAATTTCAAATATTACTTTTTATTGGAATAACATTTGCTGCAATATACAGGTTTGTCCAGATGTGGCTTAAAAGGCACCCTTGTAGTTTGCCCGCACTCAGCACATACCGCGTCATATAACTCTTTTTTAGTCGAATGATCTCTTTTACTTCTACATGCTTTGCATCTTGTAGGTTCGTTTTGGAAGCCTTTTTCAGCATAGAACTCTTGCTCTCCTGCGGAAAAAATGAACTCCTCACCACATTCCTTGCAAACCAAGGTTTTGTCATTATACATTGTATCGCCCCTCACTTAACAGGTATTTTAATATTTTACATTATATTACATACTTTACCATTATTCAATAA
>JAEVZU010000163.1 GCA_023392075.1 Bacillota bacterium
AACTGACGGGGGGTCAAACTCCGTAGTATCTATATAAAAAACATATATTAAATTTTCGGGAGGATGTAATTTTATGAAAAGAAAGATTTTATCACTTCTTATGGCAGTTGCATTAACAGGTTCATTGCTTGCAGGCTGCGGAAGCGCTAAACAGGCCGAATCAACCAACTCATCGGCCGCTCCTTCATCAACGGCAGCATCAAGTCAGGCAGCAGAAACATCGGCGGGTGATACCGGCGCCGGCAAACCGCTTACAGGCGGAGGATCAAAAATATTGTATATAATCACTCCTTCACATTCAAACCCCTTTTTCAAGACAGAAGCTGAAGCAGCATCTGCAAAGGCAAAGGCTCTGGGTTATGAAGTCAAGACCGTGTCACACGACGACGATCCAACAAAGCAGGCAGAATTATTTGATACCGCTATATCTGAAAAGGCAGCTGCAATCATCTGTGACAATGCAGGCTCGGATGCAACCGTTGCAGCAGTCAAGAAGGCAAGAGACAACAATATTCCTACTTTCCTTATAGACAGAGAAATAAACGAATCCGGAATTGCTATTTCACAGATAGTTGCAAACAACTACCAGGGTGCAAAAGCAGTTGCAGAAATATTTGTTGAAGCAATGGGTGAAAAGGGTAAATACGCAGAACTGCTCGGCAAGGAATCAGATACAAATGCAGGTGTCAGATCAAAGGCTTTCCATGAAGTTATAGACCAGTATTCCGACATGAAGCTTGTTGCAACTCAAACTGCCAACTGGGAACAGACAGAGGCATATACAAAGATGGAAACTATTCTCCAGTCAAACCCGGATATAAAAGGCGTAATCTGCGGTAACGATACAATGGCAATGGGTGCGGCGGCAGCTATAAAGGCAGCCGGTTTAAAGGGCATAGCCATAATCGGGGTTGACGGCAGCGATGATGTAAGAGATGCTATAAAGGCAGGCGAAATTACGGCTACAGCTCTTCAGCAGGCAGCATTGATTTCAGAAATGGCTGTTGAACAGGCTGATAAATATTTAAAGACCGGCTCTACCGGTGCCGATGAAAAGCAGCTTGTAGACTGTATCGCTATTACAAAAGACAATGCCGATAAATTATCAGCTTTCAGATTCAGCAAATAATATAGTATAGTTAATAAGGGGACTGTTGCAAAATGAGGCAAATGCAAACATGCATTTCAATTGTTTAAATTTTGCAGCAGCCCCTTAAATCCCAAACAAGTCAGTTATTATCAGTTCGCAAAGCCTCCTGAATTCATAAACTTCAAGCTATTTATGGACTTTGATGATATTTTGAGATGTAATTGATTTTCGAATTTTTTTTATCATTGTGAAAAGTTTACAAAAGACAAGATATTCTACGAAGACAAGGAGGAAGTATATGAAAAAGAAAGTTTTGCTTGTGCTGCTGGCGGCAGTTTTAATGCTTTCATCATTAACGGGCTGCATCAAAATTGTTAAAACCGGCGAAGAATATAAATTGACAGGTGAAACCCAGTTCAATGCGGGGGATAATGTTGCAGAGATATGGGACTCGAAAGCAGTTCCTGAATTAACTGAAAAGGCGGTAGACCTGCTTGCCTTCATAAATGAAGCCAACGGGGATTTTAAATCTCTGGACAAGAAATACGGAAAATATTCCATGGGCACAACAGGAGAGCTTAATTATACGGTCAAAGGTACAGCAACGGTAAAGGAAGTCAACACCGAAAAGAAATCGGGCTATATGGAAGTAACTCTGGAGGGCTATACAGGTCCCGTTGTTATCAGGTTACAGGTTGGGCCGGTATTTAAGGGTACTTCCATAAGGGATTCATTAAATATAATCAAATTTGAGGAATATAAGAATCAGGTTGATTTTGCAGCCGTATCCCAGAGCATTCATAAAATTGTTGAGGAAAAAATTATAAAGCCGGTAGACCTAGCTTCTATAAAAGGTAAGAAAATCGAATTTACCGGATGCTTTACGGCAGATAAGGAAGATCTTATTTTAATTACACCGGTTGTTTTAAACGTGAAATAGAAGAGGGGGGCAAAACACGGCAATGGATAATAAAGTTAGCTTGAAAGACTTATCACAGAATAATGTTTGCCTGCATGCCGAATGCATGGATAAGATCTACCCCGGTACCAAAGCTCTGGATAATGTCTCCTTTGATGTAATAAAGGGGAAGGTTAATGTTTTGATCGGCGAAAACGGGGCGGGAAAATCTACATTGATGAAGATTATTGCAGGTATTGAACAGCCTTCTTCCGGAAAAATCTTTATGGACGGAGAAGAGGTTTCGTTCAGAGATACTACCGAGGCAAGAAAACATGGAATAGGCATTATACACCAGGAACTGAGCCTGTTCCCAAATCTTTCGGTATATCAGAATATTTTTATGGCCAAAGAAAAGACCAAAGGAAAATTGATTCTTGATAATAAAACACATATTGGACTGACAGATAAAATTCTGAATAAACTTGAACACCCTTTAGATGCCAACACCCTGGTGGGAGATTTGCGGGTTGGTCAGCAGCAAATGATAGAAATAGCCAGAAATCTGATTCAGGATGACCTGAAGATATTGATTATGGACGAACCAACTTCATCACTCAGCCAGCAGGAAGTTAATGTACTGTTTAAATTAATGCGGGAATTAACTGCTGAAGGCATATCAATCATATATATATCACACAGGCTTGAAGAAATAATGAAAATCGGTGACTATGTCACGGTTTTACGTGATGGTAAATTTGTTGCAAATGCGGCTGTAACGGACATAAGTGTGCCGTGGATCGTGCAGCAGATGGTTGGAGAAGGCAAGTCCTACCCCAAAAGAGACAGAAAAATCAATTGGGACGAACAGGAAAAGGTATTGGAGGTCAATAACCTGACATTGCCCAAAAGCGGCGGAGGGTATCTGCTTGACAATGTCTGTTTGGATCTGAAAAAAGGTGAAATACTTGGAATATACGGACTTATGGGTTCGGGCAGAACAGAAATATTTGAATGTATCATGGGGCTTAAACCCGAACATACCGGAACAGTAAACCTGGAAGGTAAAGCACTTAAAGTCGGGAACATATCCGAACAGATTGACAAAGGCTTTGCCATCGTTCCGGAGGACAGACAGAGAGAGGGTATCATTCAGACTATGGATATAGGTAAGAACATATCCCTGTCCAGTTTGAAGAATTATGTAAGAGCATTTTTTGTTGACTCCAAAAAGGAAAATAAATTTATTGATGAACAGATAAAAGATATTCATATAAAGGTTGCGGACAAATGTCTGCCAATCCTATCACTATCAGGCGGAAACCAACAGAAGGTAGTTATAGGTAAAGGTATTCTGACAAGTCCCAAGATTCTTTTGCTTGATGAACCCAGCAGAGGTATTGACATTGGTGCCAAAACGGAAGTCTTTGATATTATTAACCAATATGCAGAGAGAGGCCTGTCCATAATTGTTATTTCATCCGAATTGAAGGAAATTGTGGCCATTGCCGACAGGGTTATAGTAGTTTCCAATGGGATTAAAACCGATGAATTTTCGGGTGATGAAATTAAGGAAGAAAGTCTGGTATTAGCATCATATAAAGGCCACCATGGTAACTAATGGAAGAAAAGGGGAAAGGGACATGAATAATTCTAAAACAATCAAGAAGTCAAATAATACTCTGGCCATGAATCTGCTCAAAGGCAGAACGCTCATAGTATTGTCCATATTAGTTGTATTTTTCAGCATTGCAAGTCCTACGTTTTTGTCAGCCGGCAGCCTGCTCCTGATTGCCAAGCACGTTGCGCTTTATGGAATACTTGGTATCGGTATGACTTATGTCATCATCAACGGAGGTATAGATCTGTCTGTCGGTGCAATAGTAGGCCTTTCGGGTATGATTGCCGGAGGGCTTATCAATGAAGGACTACGTATGTTCGGTTACACTATTTATTTCAGTGTGCCGTTAATCGTACTTATAACAATAATCTGCGGTGCATTAATCGGTATAATAAACGGGCTGGTAATTACAAAGTTTAATGTCGCTCCTTTCATAGCAACCCTTGGTATGATGTATATCGCCCGTGGTTTTGCACTGCTCCGTTCCAACGGTGCAACCTTCTCCAACATCGTGGGAAAGGAAGGACTTGGGAATACGGGCTTTGAGGTTTTTGGCAGAAATGTTGGAGGGATTCCCGTAGGAGCCATAATACTTGCAATCATAGCAGTAATAGCTGCCATTGTACTCAAAAAGACTCCCTTTGGATGGCATATTCTCTCCATAGGAGGAAATGAAAAGGCCGCAAGATTGTCAGGTGTCAAGGTTAAAAAAGTAAAGATAATGGTTTACATGATTTCAGGAATATGTGCGGCCATTGTGGGTATCATCACGGCTTCCCAGCTGGTAGCTTCTCATCCGGCATCAGGAGAATCCTGGGAAATGAACGCCATCGCTGCAACGGTACTTGGCGGTACTTCCATGGCCGGCGGGGTGGGAACAATCGGCGGAACCATAATCGGTGCCTTTGTAATAGGTGTTATTAATGACGGACTTGTCATGTGCGGTGTTTCCGAATTTTGGCAGATGGTTATAAAGGGCCTGGTTATCATATTTGCGGTAGTTATTGACCAGTTCCAGCGAAACCTGCAGGCTAAAATGGCACTGCAGTCCCGTAATGAAAATAAGTAATCGGCGGAGGTACACATGAAGAAGAGAGGAATACTAAATGCACAGCTGGCCGGTTATATAGCGGCTCTTGGGCATAACGACATATTTTTAATAGGTGATGCAGGGCTGCCTATTCCGGCAGGTGTTCCAACGGTTGACCTTGCTCTGTGCGGTGGTGTGCCAAGCTTTGAGCAGGTATTGAGCGCGGTTCTTGAAGAGGCGCAGGTTGAATTTTATTATCTGGCAGAGGAAATTGTAAGGAAAAATGCTTGCCTTCTCCAATATATAAAGACTTCCATGCCCGATGTCGATAATGAGTTTATGCCGCACTCAGAGTTCAAGGAATTCACCAAAAAGGTGAAATTTGCCATAAGAACAGGTGAATTCACTCCTTTCCCCAATATTATACTGAGGGCAGGAGTAGCCTTTCCGGTTTAAGAGGGTGTAATACCATTTACCACCATTAACACAAAGCAACTCAGGGTGAACAAATTAGCCTGTAATAAATGTTCCTCTTATAAATGATACAATCAGGAGGCTAATTATGAATAAGGGTCTTATTTTAGCATTGGACCAGAGCACTTCAGGAACTAAAACCATGATAGTTGACAAAAACGGAGATATTATTGCGAAAGCTTCCCTGGAACACAGGCAGTATTATCCCAGGCCCGGCTGGGTTGAACATGATCCTCTTGAAATATATGAGAATGCCAGGAAGCTGCTTGCTGATGTCCTGGCTGAGGCTGAGCTGAAACCTGAGCATATCAAGGCTTTAGCGATAACTAACCAGCGGGAGACAATAGTTTTATGGGATAAAAATACCGGTCTGCCTGTGTACAATGCAATTGTCTGGCAGTGCAGACGTACGTCGGATATGTGTGAAAAGTTTAAAAAGGAGGGTCTGGAGAAGACGGTAAATGAGAAAACAGGGCTTTTGCTGGACCCTTATTTTTCTGCAACAAAAATAAAGTGGATATTAGATAATGTTGAAGGTGTGCGGGAAAAGGCTGAAGCGGGACAAATCCTCACCGGAACCATTGATTCCTGGCTTATCTGGAAGCTTACAGGCGGGGCGGTACATGCCACTGATTATACCAATGCCAGCCGTACACTGCTTTTTAACATACGTACCCTCAGCTGGGACGTGGAGCTCATAAAACTGTTCGGAATATATGAAAGCATGCTTCCCGAAATAAAGTATTCTGATGACATATTCGGATATACGGCTGAAAATGAACTGTTGGGAGTGAAGTTACCTATAACGGGTGTCATAGGAGATTCACAGGGGGCGCTCTTCGGACAGAACTGCTTTGACGCGGGGATGGTCAAGGCTACCTACGGAACCGGCTCATCCATCATGATGAATATCGGCAGTCAATATAAGGAAGTAGGAAACGGACTGGTTACGTCTGTGGCCTGGGGTATGAGCGGAAAAGTTGAATATGCCATTGAGGGAATTGTTCACTGCAGCGGAGACGCATTAAAGTGGGTAAAGGATAATCTCGGCCTTTTTCAAAATTTCGAAGAAGCCAGAAATATGGTTGAATCCCTTGAAAGCAATGAAGGGGTATATCTTATCCCTGCGTTTGTGGGGCTGGGAATCCCTTACTGGGATTCAAATGCCAGGGCTGCTGTTGTGGGCATGTCCAGAGGGAGCCGGAAGGAGCATGTTGTCAGGGCTGCCATAGAATCAACCGCATACCAGATCAAGGATGCCATAGATACCATGACACAGGAGGCGGGTGTACGGCCCAGGGAAGTACGCGTTGACGGAGGTCCCACCAGGGATGCTTTCCTTATGCAATTTCAGGCCGATATGCTGGATATCCAGGTGGCAGGTGCTGAAATTGCAGAACTGTCATCCATGGGGGCGGTTTATCTGGCTGGGCTGGCTGTGGGTTTATGGAGCAGTAAGGAAGAAATAAAGAGTTTGAGGAAAGTTTGCAATGTTTATAACCCGGGAATGGATTCACGTACACGGAATGAACTGTATCAGGGCTGGAAGACTGCAGTCAACAGAGTACTGGGTTGAATACAAAAAACGTTTGACACCGATAAGTATAACTCATAAAATTTATTTGATATAATTA
>JAEVZU010000185.1 GCA_023392075.1 Bacillota bacterium
ATCTTTTCCTTCCTCATCCGCTATAAGGCGAATAAAGGAGGTTAATTGGCCATGTGCGCTTTCAAAGTATTGATAAATACTTTGAATATTTCGCACGGCCATAAATTCACAGGTTGGCTTGGAAGACAAACGCAAGTGAAGTCTTTCAAGCTAACCTCCATGAGCCGCATTTGTGGCCACAAAATGTAATGAAAACTTATATCCTTTATCGCAATATGGCGAATAAAGGATATAAGTTGCCCATGTGCGCTTTCAAAGTATTGTAAATGCTTTGAATATTTCGCACGGCCATAAATTCATTGGTTAGTTTGGAAGACCGGCATTAGCGAGTCTTTCAAACTAAAACCTCCTAAGCAATGGATAAATTATAGCTTTAGTTTAGCAGAATTTGCATTTTGGCACAATAACCACACTTATTAATACAGCAGAAGGGATAACTATATTACAAAAAAGTTTGATAATTGTATCAGAGTATCCATAGCAGGGTGCCGGATATTACATGTAAAACCCGGAGAAACATTTAACGCGAATAAATATATAACTTTTGCAGAAGCGGCCTGCTCACTTCAAAAAGCATTGAAATATTTGAAATAGCATACAAACAGAAAAAATTGCAAAAATGGACATGATTGGTTTTTTATTTCATGGAAAAATTTTTGTATTTTAAAAAATTATTAAAAAATAGTATATGGATTATATCAATTTCCAGGTAACTGTCGTATAATGGTTTTGTATAGGTAATCTGTGGTAATTAATTAATGTCGGCAGATATATTTATATAATTATTTCGTAAGGAGGTCAGATAAATGGACTTAAAGGATTTATTAAAAAAGAAGAAGAGATCTACTAAAAAACAAACAGCTAAAAATGTAGCTATAGGAGCAGGCATTGGTACTGCTGTTGGCGTAGCTGCAGGAGTTTTACTGGCTCCCAAGTCTGGAAAAGAAACCAGAGAAGATATTGCAAAGACAACCAAAGAAACTCTTGAAACTGTAAAAGAAGGCTTAAATGTTGCAAAGGAAAAAATCGAAGAAATAGTTAAGAAGGAAAAGGCTTTCATTTGCGGAGAAGATAAAGAGACTGAGGAAGAAGTAGTTGAATAAGCCGGACTATAAGTTTTAAATGCGAAAGGAAGTTGTATATGTCTGTTACTGTAGACCTTAGTGTTGTGGCATGGTTTATTATATTTTGTATCGCTGTAATTATTGGAGTATTTTTAATAATTCTTCTGAGAAATTGCCTAAAGGTAGTAGACAGGGTCAACAAGATACTTGATAAAAAATCGGAAAGTATTGAAGAAACTCTCGAAGCGCTGCCGTCAACTGTAAAAAGTATTGATGATCTTGCAGTTAGTGCAAAAAGTACTTTTGATAAAGCAACATCAGTTGTTACTACAGTTGAAGATACAGTTACCGAAACGGTAGATTCATTCTCGTTTAATGCTGAGAATGTACTGAGTATTATCAATGTAGCAAGCTCGGTTGTTAAATCCATTATAAATGCATTTTCTTCTAAAAAATAATATTATTTTTAATAAAAAACGAAAGGGTTTTCCTTTTCGTTTTTTATTATGCAGACAATCTGAAAATGAATGAAGAAATTTATCAGGCCGGTTTTGCAAAATATTATTGAAACCATTCTATTATTGTAATAATCAAGCTTGTATGATATTATTTAGTTACCGGTCCTGCCAACAAAAGACAAATTTTTTACATTGATTGACAATAAAAATGTCATTCATTAAAAACTAAAATACGATATGGGGTGAAATCCTGTGGATGGAAATGTACGATTGAGTGCTACAGTAATAAGCAGCATGGGCAACGACTCAGAGCAAGATGATTTTTATTTCAATGGAAATTTTTCCAACTGTCATAGTACACAGAGCATACAATTATCTTTTGAAAAAGCGGCGAATAATTATGTTTTTGCCATATCAGATTCCATGGGCCTTGAAAATGGCGATTTTAATGGAATATCAGCCATAAGGGAAATCAAAAAATACCACGAAAGTGCAAAGATCCAGCAGTTTTCTCTTGAAACCATTTCTGAAAGAATATATGAAGCAGTACAGTTATCCAGTAATTTGATATATAGCAAATCAGTAATTGCAAGCCAAAATTCCACCAGATTGACAGGCTTTTCCTCACTTATCATTGATAATAACCGAGCGGCAGTAATGAACTTGGGAAACAATGGAGCCTTTTTATTCAGACAGGGTGTGCAAAAAGATATTTTTGCAAGAAATAACGGCCGTAAAACCGAAAAATTAAAAAGTCTGGGGATAACTCCTACGGCACCTGATTTGTTTAATGATACCGAACGCATACTAAAACTGGCCGAAGAAGAATCCAAAACAAAAATTAAATTATCACCGAGTTTTGAACTGGAAGAGGATGACTTGATTATTCTGTGCAGTGACGGCCTTCTGAGCGGCATAACCAGAAGCAGGCTGGAAGCTGTGGTAGATGCCGGTTTCGAACCATCCAAGATGGCCAGTGTCCTGTATCAGGAGGCATTAAAGAGCGGGATGGAGGATGGAATAACCATTATGGTCATCAAGGTCGAAGAAATCAGAAGCCTTGCATTTGGTTATGGAAATAAGCGGACAACCCAGGCGGTAGGTTATGAGAATGAACCTGATGAAGAAGAGGAAGAAGTACACAAAGAAAGTAACATTGTGAATTACATATTAGGGTTTGTCTGTGTTTTGGTAATATCGGGTGTATTGTTCATGGGATATCTTATATTATCCAACAGCGGCATTTTTGGTTCGGATAAGGATAATAACACCTCTCAGGCAAGTATGACCACCAAGAGTCCGGGCGATAGTACGGGACTGGGCCAAAGCGGCGATTCTGATACTGAAGACTCCTCGGCAGTTGATACTTCCAACGCCGCTCCGGATGATTCCCAGAGTGGTGGAAAGGACAACAACGGTACGGGTAATAACTCCTCCGGCAGTCAGCAGAGCAATACCGGCGGTAATAAAGCAGGTTCCGGCAATGAAACGGACAGTAATCAGAACGCAAATGGAGAATATGATATATATGTGGTAAAATCCGGCGATACCTTCAGTGCAATAAGCAAACAATTTTATGGAGATTTAAACAAATACAATGTTATCATGGAGTTTAACAATATAAAGAAAGATAACAGCTTATATGTAGGCCAGGAGCTTAAAATACCAAAGCTGAAATAGCTCAAACTGATTTTACTGAAATCATATATTTTATCAAATCAATTACGGTTGAAGCCTTTGCCTTCCAGGCGAATATTGCTTTTTAGCTGGCTGTCAGCCGATAGTAATTAACTTATAGCAGCTTTTAACGGCTGCTATTTTATTTGGATTTTTAATCTAAAAATTGGAACCTTTTAAAACATGGTTACGTCTATTAGATATGTTGGCAAGATTTACTATCATTTATTAAAAACGAGGGGGTATTAGATTGAAAAAAATAATTTCGATTCTGCTTGTAGTCACATTAATGATTACATTTATGTCACCGGTAATGGCAAGCAGTTCCGCATCAACTGATAAGGGACTTGAAAATGCCATCAAGGCCGTAAAGGAAAAAATATCTATTCCGGCGGACTGCAACAAATTTAGTTATAATATTTACAATCAGGATGGTACGGTAATATGGAACCTGGGCTGGAGTAATGAAACTGAACAAAAGTATATCAACGTAACCATTGATGAGAACAATTTCATATCCGGTTATTCCGCATACCAGTACTCCTCAAATTATGACAAAAAAATTCCGAAATTCTCAAAGAGTCAGGGCAAGGAAATAGCGGAAAAATTTATTAAACAGCTGAACCCTTCACTTCTTTCTGAATTTAAAGCTGTTGATAACAACAATTATTCACAGGATAGAGAGTACAATTTCAGTTATGTGAGACAGGTAAACGGTATTGACTTTCCTGGAAATGCAATCAGTATCAGTGTTAACAATTATACAGGGTTAGTTTCAAACTTCAACTGCAATTACTCCCAAAATACCAAGTTTGAGTCTGCCGCTAAGGTCATAAGCCTTGAACAGGCCAAGAAGGCATTTACAGAGAAGCTTGGATTAAAGCTTGTATACAATTTTAAATCCGACAAGGATAATAAAACCGTATCGTATCTGGCTTACATTCCCAAGGATTCCAACAAGTATATCGACGCTGTCACCGGCGAAGTAGAAAAGGCGCCAAACAACCGGATACTATTCGGCAGCAATGAAATGATGGATAAAGTGGCTGGTTCCAGGGCAGGAGCGGCAGTAGTACTTACACCTGAAGAAATAGATGCTGTTAAAGACATGTCCGGACTTAAAACAAAGGAAGAACTCGATACCAAGGCAAGAGCTATAAGCCAGTTCAAACTGGACAGCGGATTTACCCTTGCAAGTGCTGAACTCAGAAAGTCTTGGAGAGACAATGATTCATTTATCTGGTATTTGCGTTACACCAAAGTTGTCAACAAGGAGACAAACCAATTAAGAGAAGTATCGGTTTCAATGGATGCCAAGAACGGTGATATCCTTGACTTCTGGACTTACTACGATTCTCCTGCCGGCACAAAACCTCAAAAAACAATGGAAGAGGCAAAGAAAATTAGTGATGAGGTTTTACAGAGTTTGATACCAAGCTATTATTCTCAAGTAAAATATGACGATACCTACTACACTTATGATGAAAAACAGAACCAGCAGTATACATTCAGATATGTAAGGGTTCAAAATGGTCTCGAGTGCCCGGGTGACTATCTTACAATAACCTATGACAATCTCAGTGCCAATGTTATAAGTGTCAACTCAAATTGGACAAAAGATCTGAAATTTGATGATCCTAAAAAAGCAATTTCAATTGAGAAGGCATATGACATACTCTTTGATAATGCAAAATTAGGATACGGCATACAATATATAAGTGATTACAGCAATACTAATATGAAAGAAATATTACCGGTAAAGCAGGATTCTGACAATGCTGTACTGGGATATTTCATAAACAGCAGCAAACCATGTATTATTAATGCAGAAACAGGTGATATCCTCAATTATTCGGGGGATGTATACAATGATGATTATGTTTCGGATTATACTGATATAAAAGGTCTGTCTGCTGAAAATCAGGTAAAGATACTCACTCAGCTGTCAATCAAATATCAGGAAAATGAACTGAAAGCAAATGATCAACTGCTTCAAAAGGATTATTTCATTCTATTATGCAGACTCAATGACATTTATTACATCAATTCAAGCATAGATAAGGAAACAGCCGTAGATAAAATGTATACTAATCTTATAAATTTAGGAATCATTACAAAGGCTGAAAAAGCTCCAACTTCAGCTTTAACCAGAGAGGATGCTGCAAAATTCTTTGTAAAATTCCTTAAGCTGGGCCAGGTAGCTGAATTAAAAGGTATATATAAATCTGACTTCAAGGATGCCGACAAAATCACTCCCGACCTTTTGGGATATGTCTGCATAGCTTCGGGATTAAAAGCAGTGAACGGTGATAACGGTTACTTTAATCCAAAGAATAAAATGACCAGATTGGACGGACTGCTTTCAATATACAGCTACTTAAGCAATAGATAAGAAAGCAGTAATGAGTAAAGAAATGGCGGTTAAGCCGCTAGCTTTACAAAAAAAGGGGGACTGACCTTGGTCAGTCCCTTAAATAATAGGGATTTATCAAAAAATAGATATAAGCGATTTAAATGTATTAATAAACATGTTTATTGTATAATTATACGATAATAAAACCAATATTTCAATAAAAATTTTAATAATTTATCGTAATAAATTGCTAAATTATTAAAATGTACAATTTGTTTTTTTGTGCAATTTTATTTTATCTAATACTGCTTTTTTCGGCAAGCTGATTATATGCCGATTATTGGTTTTTTATGTTTGACTATTTCTTGTCGGAAAGGTTAAAATTAAATAGACAAAAATAATTTTCGGAGGTAATTACTAATGCTGACACATGTAGTATTTTTCAAACTGAAGGATAAAAGCAAGGGAACTCTTGAGAAGGTTAAGAATGATCTTCTCGCACTGAAGGAACAAATTCCATTGATCAGATCAATAGAGGTCGGTATAGATATATTACAGACTGAAAGATCTTTTGATGTTGTACTTTATTCAAAATTTGATTCTCTGGAGGATATGCAGGCCTACCAGGTACATCCTGCACATGTTAAATTCGGGGAGTATATTCAAACTGTAAAAGAGACCATATATGCTGTAGATTTTGAAAGTTAATTCCAGCTGATGCTGATGATTAACATTAGTTAAAACAATAAAAATGTAAAAAAATGACTAAAGACAAGACTTTGGAGATGGGGACTATGAAAAAAATAAGCTCTGTATTACTTGTATTAACTTTTATAATAACAGTTTTTACAGGATGTTCAAATAATGTATACACAAATAAAGCAGCAATTGAAAATTCTGCCGGTGGACAAACACAAGCAGCTGTAAAAACTCAGCTGTCTGAACAGGCTGAACAGTCGGCACAAACCCAGCCGTCGGACAGCAGTACTGCTGAAGCCGGCAATTCTCAGGTTGCACAGGCATCTGATACAAAGGGAATAGATGTTATTGATTACACCAAGGTAAAGCCAAATGAAAGCGGACAGATTATGGTTGTAATGTTCCATAATTTTGTGGAGTCCTATCCCAAGGGAAATAATGAATACACAACCACTTTTGATGAATTTGAGAAATTGCTGCCGGAACTGTATGAAAAAAAATACAGGTTAATCAGTCTTACAGATATGCTGAATAACAACATAGATGTGCCTGCCGGCTGTATTCCGATTGTATTTACCTTTGATGACGGTACTTCGGGACAGTTCAATATGATTGAAAAGGACGGAAAGCCGGTGGTTAATCCAAGATCAGCGGTAGGAATTATGGAGGAGTTTTATAAAAAACATCCTGATTTCGGATTGAAGGGTACCTTTTACGTTAACCTGGGAGTAAATACCTTCCAGGGTTCGGGTAATATGACCGACAGATTGAATTACTTGATTGAAAAGGGCTTCGAGATTGGAAATCATACAAAAACACACGTATCGTTGCCTCAGGTTAAAACTGTGCAGAAAATGCTTGAAGAGGTGGGCGGTAATCAGGTGCTTATGAATGAAATTGTACCAGGGTATTCTTTTAATTCATTTTCACTGCCTTTCGGAAATGCATCAAAAGATTTGAAGGAGTATGTGATAAAAGGGAATTATCAGGGTGTAGATTACAAACATTCCGCTATTGTATTGGTTGGTGCCAATCCGGCACCGTCACCGGTTTCTCCGAAGTTTGATCCTCTGGCTCTTCCAAGAGTCAGGTCAACCGGTCAAAAGAAGGTTGAATGCGACCTGGCCTGGTGGCTTGATGCCTTGGGCAAGGGAAGTTCACAATATGTCAGCGATGGGAATCCTGGTACGGTTACAGTACCTAAAGACAAGCAAAAAAATGTGGATATGTCCAGGTTAAACGAAAAACAATTGGTTACTTACTAGCAGTATGTGAGACTACTATTGAGGAATGCCAGGGTACCCCGGGGAAGCAGAAAACTGCCGACACGGGGTACTTTTTTAGAGTATAGGAATTTTTTTCGCAGAGCAATACTCTGAAATAGTTATTTTCTTCCTGATATGAAGGTATATTTGGAAGAAGGAATGTTTACAATAAGCATGGGAATATTATATAATTAATGTAAATTATTGGGTGTAACATTTGTACAGTTTGTATTAATAATTTAAAGGGAGAGGTAAATAGAGTATGAGTCAAAGACAAATAAAAAAGATGCAAACCGATACTGATGTCAAGCGGAAAGCTATTAAACAGGTAGTTGTCCATATTAGAAAGAAAATCACTTCCGAATATGTGGGCAGTGAACATTTAAAAGAGTGGCTTACTGAGATAGAAAGTATAATTGCCAAAGAAGAATTCGACATCAAAGATTATATCCATGCCAGGAAAAGTCTGAATGACATAATTGAGAGGACTCTTGACGAGGAGATGCGTTTTAAGCTGAGAGACTCATGGTACAGCTTGGGAAAGGCTTTGGAGAAAAAGGCAAAAATAAATTAATACTCTGTTTGGAGGGCAGTATATGCTGTTTAGACAAAAGAAAAAGCTTGAAGAGAGCAATGATTTGCTGGAAAGAATCAAAAATGAAATACAGTCGCAATTGGGTAATAGAGGAGTAGATGTATCAGGTATAAATATGCAGATTAATCCAAACAATATATCTCTCAGTATTTATATAAGCGGATCTAAAAGGTTGGCATAACAAATTGAAAGAAATCCCCTGATCGAAGAAAAAGATCAGGGGATTTGAACTATTTGAAGGAATTTATATAACCTCTTGCCACTTGAATTGCTTTGAGAACAGTTTCGGCTGCCGGACCACCCGGCAGGTTTCTGCCCGAAACACATTTTTCAAGGCTTATCTCGGTATAGACATCCTCTTGAATTTTATCTGAAAAACTCTTAAATTCCTCAAGACTCATTTCATCAATAGCCATATTTTTTTCAATACAATAAAGAACCATCTTACCGATTATTTCATGGGCGCTTCTGAAAGGTATACCCTTTTTAACCAGATAATCTGCAATGTCGGTGGCGTTGGTAAAGCCTCCCTGAGCTGCCTTATACATGTTTGTCCTGCGGAGTTTCATTGTAGCCAGCATGTTTGAAAAGACAGGCAGACACATTTTGACCGTATCAACCGCATCAAAGATTGCTTCCTTGTCTTCCTGCATATCCTTGTTATAAGCCAAAGGCAGGGACTTCATTACCGTAAGCAAGGTCATAAGGCTGCCATAAACTCTTCCGGTCTTTCCGCGTGCCAGCTCTGCCACATCTGGATTCTTCTTCTGGGGCATGATGCTGCTGCCGGTGCTGTAGGCATCGTCAAGTTCCACAAATCCAAATTCATGGGAGGACCACAAAATTATTTCTTCGGAAAGCCTGCTCACATGCATCATAAGGATGGAAAGACAGGAGGCAAGTTCTATGGCAAAATCCCTGTCGCTCACTCCGTCAAGACTGTTCTGGGTGATATCACTAAAGCCAAGTTCCCCGGCAACCATATATCTGTCCAGGGGGTATGTTGTACCTGCTAATGCACCGGAGCCCAACGGGAGTATGTTCATTCTGGAATAACAGTCTCCCAGGCGCATAAAATCACGTTTGAACATTTCGAAATACGCCATCATATGGTGTGCGAAGGTTATGGGCTGAGCTCTCTGTAAATGTGTATAGCCTGGCAATATTGTACCTGTATTTGCTTCCGAGATATTTAAAATGGTACTTTCCAGAGAAAGTATCATTTCACTTATTGCCGAGATTTCATCCCTTAAAAACATTCTTATATCAAGTGCAACCTGATCGTTGCGGCTTCTTCCCGTATGGAGCTTCTTTCCCGTATCACCAATTCGGGAGATAAGAATTTTCTCAATATTCATGTGGATATCCTCAGCATCCACTTCAAACTCTATCTTCCCCGCTTCAATATCGTAGAGAATATCCTTAAGGGTATCTTGTATAAGAGTACTTTCATCCGCCGAAATAATCCCGCATCTGCCAAGCATGTTGGAATGGGCTATGCTTCCCAATATGTCCTGCCTGTACATTCTGCAGTCAAATTTTATGGAGGAGTTGAAATCATCCACCAGTTTATCCGTTCCTTTTTCAAATCTTCCGCCCCAAAGTTTCATAAAAAGCACCTCAATCTATCATTAATTATATGATCAATGTATTACCTGACAAGGGGACAGTCCATTCCGGATTGTCCCCTTATGTTAGAGATTATATTAATCGCCAGGCAATCATTTATTTTCCTTGTTTTGAAGCATTTGAGCTCTGACCTTCATAGGGAGGCCGAATAAATTGATAAAGCCTTCGGCATCCTTCTGGTTGTACACTTCATCCTTGCTGAAGGTAGCTATTGCTTCATTATAAAGGGAGTACTCCGATTTAGCACCCGCAGGCATGCAGTTTCCTTTATAAAGCTTCATTTTTACAGTACCGGTTACAGTTTCCTGAGTCTTGTCTACAAAAGCCGACAGGGATTCGCGGAGAGGAGTATACCACTGGCCGAAATAAACCAATTCAGCAAATCTTTGAGCAACTATATCCTTATAATGCAAGGTGTCTCTGTCAAGACAGAGCAGTTCCAGTTCCCTGTGTGCAGCATAGAGAACGGTTCCGCCAGGAGTTTCATACACTCCTCTGGATTTCATTCCAACAAGCCTGTTTTCCACCATGTCAATTATGCCTACGCCGTTGGCACCGGCAAGCTTGTTCAAAACATCCATCAATTCAATAGGGCTGTATTCAACACCGTTAACTTTCTTAGGAATACCCTTTTCAAAATAAATTTCAACATATGTTGGAGCATCGGGAGCCTTTTCAGGAGAAACCATGAGCTTGAGCAGCTTGTCATACTGAGGTTCATTCCCGGGATCTTCAAGATCGGAGCCTTCATGGCTTAAATGCCACAGGTTTCTGTCCATGCTGTAGTTATCCTTTTTGGTAACAGGAATGGGAATATTTCTTGCTTCAGCATAATCTATGGCATCTTCTCTGGATTTAATATCCCAGATTCTCCAGGGAGCTATTATTTTAAGGTGGGGAGCCAGGGCTTTAACAGTCAGTTCAAATCTTACCTGGTCATTACCTTTACCTGTAGCACCATGGCAGATTGCAGTACAGCCTTCCTTTAAGGCTATTTCAACCATTCTTTTTGCAATGATAGGTCTTGCAAAGGAAGTTCCGAGTAGATATTTTCCTTCATACACCGCATTTGCCTTTAAAGTTGGGTAAATAAAGTCAGTTATGAATTCTTCCTTCAAATCTTCTATGTAAAGCTTGGAGGCTCCGGTTTTTATAGCTTTTTCATGCAACGGCTCCAGCTCTTCGCCCTGTCCTACGTCTCCTGCCATTGCTATAACTTCATATCCATAGTTTTCCTTCAGCCATGGAATAATTATTGAAGTATCAAGTCCTCCGGAGTATGCCAGTAAAACTTTTTCTTTTTGAGTACTCATTAGACCCATCCTTTCCGCTGATTTGGTTCAGCACATAACACTAATATTGAAATAAAAAAAACAACCTTTGAAAATTATGCTAAAATATATTATAAATATCATCGGCGGAGATGGCAATCCTCCACTGACAGTAGCAAGTCGATAGATGTATTATATAACATTATGCATAAATATGCAATATGTTATATAATTATACATAATAAAAATTAATACCCTGTTTAAATAGATACTTTCAACAGTTTCTATACAAGTAATATTGAATATTTATATTTTTGATTCTGAAGGACAGAAAGGTAGATAACATGATTATTATGGGCATTGACCCCGGATTTGCAATTACAGGCTTTGGTATTGTAAAATATGAGGGGAACAAATTTTCGGTTTTGGATTACGGCGCTGTTACTACTGAGGCCTCGATGAAGCTATCTCAGAGACTTTTGGTGCTTAACAACAGGCTTGAAGAACTGATTGAAAAGCACAGTCCGGACGCCATTTCCATAGAAGAATTATTTTTTAATAAAAATATAAAGACTGCGCTTACAGTGGGACATGGCAGGGGTGTTGCAGTCCTGGCAGCCGCAAAATCAGGAGTGGATATATTTGAATATACTCCGCTTCAGGTTAAGCAGTCGGTGGTTGGCTACGGAA
This sequence comes from Bacillota bacterium, assembly GCA_023392075.1. Lineage (GTDB taxonomy): Bacteria > Bacillota > Clostridia > Acetivibrionales > DSM-1351 > Ruminiclostridium. The sequence goes on from JAEVZU010000185.1 coordinate 11,702, forward strand.
GGGCGGAAAAAGCACAGATACAGCAGATGGTAAAGGCAATATTAAATTTGCCTGCTATTCCCAAGCCTGACGATGTGGCCGACGCGCTGGCAGTGGCCATATGCCACGGCAATTCACACAGAATGGGTGCGGTGCTTGGGAACAAGGCGTACTAAGTGTACCAGACGTGCTAGCTGTGCAAGATGTGCCAGGTGGGAAGTGAAAACAGGAAATGAACTGTAAATTCACCATGGCTTATGACTCCATAAACTAACGAATATACCGGAGGTTAAAATGTTTGCATACATAAAGGGAACTCTTGAAGCAAAAAACAATGACAGCATCATAGTGGAGGCGGGCGGCATCGGCTACAGGATTTTTACAGCCCTGTCCACAATAAATAGTGTCGGACAGCTGTCCTCACAGGTGAAAATACACACACATTATTATGTAAGGGAAGATATTACCGCCCTGTACGGTTTTCACACTATAGAGGAACTGGGGATTTTCGACATGCTGATATCCGTTTCAGGTGTGGGTCCCAAGGCAGCAATATCCATGATTTCAACACTTTCGCCATCAAGGTTTGCTCTGGCGGTTGTTTCGCAGGATACCAAAGCCTTGTCAAAGGCCCCTGGGATCGGTCCCAAAATGGCTCAGCGTATTATTCTGGAGCTGAAGGACAAGATATCCAAGGAGCAGCTCACTGCAGGAGGATTGTCCGAGAACATTCCTGCTCTCGAAAATGACAACCGGACATCGGTAACAGAAGCTGTCAGTGCTCTTATGGTTTTAGGCTACAGCTCCTTTGAGGCTTCTGGTGCCGTCAGCAAGGCATATCAGGAAGGAATGGGAGTAGAAGAACTGATAATGAAGGCTTTAAAGTCGTTGTCAAAGTAGTTTAACCTCCTTTATTCGCCTTACAGCGGTAAAGGAGTAAGCAGATTTTATAACTATTGTGGTCGCTGTGCGGCTCATGGAGGTTAGCTTGAAAGACTTTGCGACGCTCGTCTTCCAAGCCAACCTGTGAATTTATGGCTGTGCGAAATATTCAAAGTATTTAGCAATACTTTGAAAGCGCACATGGCCAATAAACCTCCTTTATTCGCCACATTGCGATAAAGGACAATTATTTATATAACATTTTGTGGCCACAAATGTGGCTCATGGAGGTTAATATGTCGGAGGAAAGATTAATTGACAGGGAATCACGTGGTGATGATTTTGATGAAGTCAGTTTGCGCCCTAAAAAGCTGGATGAATATATAGGCCAATCCAAGGCAAAAAATAATCTGACAGTGTTTATTGAAGCGGCAAAACAGAGAAAAGAAGCTTTGGACCACGTTTTGCTGTATGGTCCGCCAGGCCTGGGGAAAACTACTCTTGCCAGTATTATTTCAGCTGAAATGGGGGTTAACCTCAGAATTACTTCGGGTCCAGCCATTGAAAAAGCGGGTGATCTTGCTGCAATACTCACAAACCTCGGTACCCACGATGTTTTGTTTATAGATGAAATTCACCGCCTTAACAGGAGTGTGGAGGAGATATTGTATCCAGCAATGGAGGACTACGCCCTGGATATAATTATAGGAAAGGGGCCAAGTGCCCGTTCCATAAGACTTGATCTACCTAAGTTTACCCTTATCGGTGCCACTACCAGAGCAGGGTTGCTGACTGCTCCTCTGCGTGACAGGTTTGGGGTAATCAATAAACTGGAGATGTACACTGCCGACGAATTAAAGCAGATAGTAAAGCGGTCGTCCGGAATCCTAAACATAGAACTTCAGGAGGATGGAGCCTATGAAATTGCAAGAAGATCCCGCGGTACACCGAGAATTGCAAACCGGCTTCTGAAAAGAGTCCGTGACTTTGCCCAGGTTATGGGCGGAGGTGTTATAGATCTGAAGGTGGCAAAACATGCTCTTGATGCTCTGGAAGTGGATGAAATTGGACTTGACGGGGTGGACAGGAACATGCTTCTGAGCATTATCAACAAATTCAGCGGGGGACCCGTGGGGCTGGACACACTGGCAGCCTCTATAGGTGAAGACCCCGGTACCATTGAGGATGTCTACGAGCCTTATTTGATACAACTGGGTTTTATAAACAAGACTCCAAGAGGAAGGATGGCAACAAAGAATGCTTACAGTCATTTCGGACTGGAATTTGAAGGCTAGCAGACCCAGCACAATATTCTGTATATTCAGGGCATCCTTTGGGCGAATTTTCCTGATGACTGCGTTGGCGAAAAGTACTGCTTCCCAGTACTTCGTCGGAATAAAGAGGAGAAAAATTTTATGGAGAAGGATATGAAATTACTTTTACACATATGCTGCGGACCTTGCTCAACCTACCCTGTACAGGAATTATTAAAAGAAGGCTTTGAAATTCAGGGTCTTTTTTACAATCCAAACATACATCCGATTGAGGAACATAAGAGAAGAAAAGAAAATGTTGAGAAATTCAGCTCGGTTACCAATATCCCTGTTGTATATAATGATGATTTCAGACAGTCGGAATGGGAAAATCTTGAGGATAAAGGTGCAGCCAGATGCAACGGTTGCTATGGCCTGAGAATGGAAGAGGCTGCCCGTTATGCCTCGGAAAATGGTTTTGAGGCCTTTACAACAACTCTGCTTGTCAGTCCCTACCAAAAGCATGAACTTATAAAAGAGCTTGGAGAGTTTTACGCTGAAAAATACGGAATTGCTTTTGCATACCGTGATTTCAGACCAGGCTTCAGACAGGGGCAGCAAATGGCGAGAGAAATGGGGTTGTACAGGCAAAAATATTGCGGATGCATACTGTCGATAAATGGCTAAGACTGGCAGTTTTTTTACAATTCAATTACAATTTTTTTAAAACTGCTGAAATATGTATATCACTCTGTCAACTAAGAGTATAATTGAAATGTAGCACAGTTTTTTAATAAAATTTGACAGAAAAGTTTGACGGGGTGACAAATGATAAAAAGAGCAGGTTTGAAGAAAGTTATTACGGGTATTATATTATTCTGCATAATACTCATATCTCAAAATGTAGTTTTTGCAGCGCAGCAGCTAACACTGAACTATGATAACAAGTCAGTTAAATATTCAGGCGTATCGTACAAGCTAACTATTAATGACAAGGAAATAAAAACAGATTTTCCGGGAATTGTGTTCAATAAAGTAACGATGTTTCCATTGCGGCCTGTGTTCGAAGGATTGGGCGGAACTGTCGTCTGGAACAGTAAAACTCAAATAATGGATATTACATATAAGGGTGAAAAATACCAATTTCAGAATAACAGTTCAAATGTAAAAATCAACGGTAAGAGCATGAATATGACTTCACCTGCAAAGAAGATAAATGACAGGCTCATTATCCCTGCTGATTTTCTGAAAAACATCAAAGGGCTTGTGGCTGCAACTGATACTAAAGCCAATGTAATAAAGATTTCAACTAATTATGTCGGTTCTGTGAAAGAAATAAGCAGTGCGGATTCAGGGGAGAAAACCATTGTTACGTTGAAAATGGACAATCATAAAGGGTATAAATATTATCGTCTTACAAATCCGAACCGGATAGCTGTTGAATTTAATAATGTAAAATCAGATCAGAAAACAATAGAAACTTCTTCAAATCAGATCAGTGGCATAGATGTTGAGACTCTATCTGATAATTCAACCAGGATAATAATAAACCTTAATGAAATGGCGAACTTTTCTGTGGCGGATTTGCAGGATGGCTGCAAAATAACAATAGAAAAACCCATCAATACAAATCTTTCCTATGAGAACAGTTATGACAGGGTATATTTTTCACTGAAAAATTTAAAGCTTGCAGATGTTAAGGCAGAAAATAACAGGAGCTACATTGCAGAGCGGTACAAGCACGAATATGATGCTGAGAACTTTAAATATACCATTACAATTGATGCTGCCTCCTCCCTCAGTTTGAAGGACGAAGTCTACAATATCGATGACTCACGGGTAAGCACTGTTGAGATATTCAGAGATAAGGAAACTCAGGACACAAAGATAATTATCAATGCCAAACAGGAATTTGTGTATTTCACGTCGTATAATGAAAAGCGTATGCAAAGTGAAATAGATTTGCTGACTCCTGCAAAAGAGGGTGAAACACTGGTAGTTATTGATGCCGGACACGGCGGTGAAGACCCCGGGGCAACTGCTGGTAAAGTTAAGGAAAAGGATTTGAATCTGGCTATTGCTTTAAAACTGGAGGAGCTTCTAAAGAAAAATAATATAAAGACATTTATGCTCAGACAGGACGACACTTATGTAGAACTATATGACCGGCCCTATATTGCAAATGCCATGAATGCAACCCTGTTTGTGAGTATTCACAATAATGCCTTCGTAGACAACCCCAAGGTTAGCGGAACAGAAACACTGTATTACCCGGAGGCAAAAGGTGATCCCTCGTTTACCGGCCAAAAATTTGCAAAGCTGGTACAGGATGCTTTGATGAGCAAGCTCAAGTCTGCAAACAGAAAGACCATTGAAAGGCCTGGACTTGTTGTGCTGAAGTATACCAAAATGCCGGCTATACTTGCTGAAATAGGTTTTATAACCAATGCTGCCGAAGTGAAAAATCTCACTAATCCGGAATATCAGCAAAAAGCAGCCGAGGCCCTGGATGATGCTATACTTAAAGCTCTGAATATAATAGAATCCGAAAAAAAAACCGAAGATAAATTGGAAAATGAAAGCAATAATGAGCCCGTTCCCAATGCAGACACAGCTGAGGACAGTGCTGACGAACAAGCTGCAGAATAGAATTGATGATCTGAATAAAAACCGTAATTAAACCGGCTGGAAGATGCGGCTTTAAAGAGTTTTCGGGAAATAATAAAAATTGCAGATATAGTCTATAATTATTTTATGGAAATTTTTTCTAAAATAAGGAGGACTATTTTTTATGAAAAGAATTTTGAGTGTGGTTTTAATCGTTATGCTTCTGACAACCGGCTGCTCTTTCATAGGGCAGAAGGATAAAAGTGATGACGAGCCAATTATACCGGCAGCAATCGATACGGTGAATAATCAGGATACACAGGCCAATGCGTCGGCAGCTGCCATTCCCGGAAACAGCAGTAATGTTGAAACAGCAGCTAATCCAACAGTATCCAGTTCCGCTTCAAGTGAAAATTCCGAGGAGCTATTCAGCAGCAGTGTTTTAATCGATAACGGTACCGGGAAAGGTGTAACATCCAATTCAAGCGATAAAAACAGTATACTGATGACCTTGTACTACCGGGATAAAGATGGTCTGTTGATACCCGTTACAAGGAATGTTGTTAAACAGGAAGGGCTTGCAAAGGCTGCTATCAGCGGGTTGGTCAATGAGCCGGTTACAAGGGAGCAACTGGATTATTACGGACTTTATCCCGTACTTCCTCAAGGGACAAAAATCAAAGGTATGACTATAAAGAATGGAAGCGCAGTTATAGATTTTTCTAAGGAATTTATGGATTTTGCCACCAAAGAGGATGAGAAGCTTGGTATTACTTCTGTGGTGTATACTCTTACCTGCTTTAAGACAATTTCAGATGTGAGCATCAGGGTTGACGGCAGGACAGTAAATGTGTTAAATAACGGTACTGATATTTCGGGAATTAAAAACAGGGATAACACTTTTATAAATTCCGGGGAAACAGCTTCAAAAGACGGCTATGTCAAGTGTGACCTGTATTATATGACAACGGGTAATGATCAGTACAATTATATGGTACCTGTTTCAACACTGGTTCAAAAAACGGATGACAGCCAAATGCCGGCCATAATATTTGCAGAGCTTACCAAAAAACCTGATGGAGAAAAATACTATACCACTTTACCGGAAGGGACCAAGCTGCTTTCGTGCAATATGCAGGATAATATGGCAGTTCTCGACTTCTCCTCCCAGCTTACCAATTATGGAGGAAATGAAAAAGAGAACGGGTTGTTAAATCAGATTTACTATACCTTGAATCAGCTCAAGGGTATCGCTAAGGCAAAGATACTTGTTGACGGAAAAGAAACTACCTTGCCCGAAGGTTCGGAGATAGCATTTGCAAAAACTCTTCCGACAACCTTTAATGCGGTAATGGATAATTAGCAGATCTTTTAGTTACAATATACAAAACAGATAACTTTTTTACTGTTTATTTATCTAAATAAGCTGATGATTTTTGAAGAATTTTAAGATATTATTTATACAGCATTTTAATGGAGGAATTATGTTGAGGCAGGACGGAAGAATACATTCACAGCTAAGACCTGTAAAAATTACAAGAAATTATATAAAACACGCAGAAGGTTCAGTACTTATTGAAGTAGGAGATACAAAGGTAATATGTACCGCATCCATAGAAGAGAGGACACCTCCCTTCAAAAAGGATTCGGGAGAAGGCTGGGTAACCGCTGAATATTCAATGCTTCCAAGAGCAACCGGCGTGAGGAATCCCAGGGATATTTCCAAGCTGAAGCTTAATGGAAGAACTCAGGAGATTCAAAGACTGATTGGACGTTCATTAAGAACCATAGTCGATTTAAAACTTTTGGGTGAAAGAACTATAACCATCGATTGTGATGTTATTCAAGCCGATGGAGGCACCAGAACTGCTTCCATCACGGGCGGGTATGTGGCTTTAGTGGATGCATGCCGCAGTTTAAAAAACAGCGGTTTGATTTCAAGAATGCCTGTTACCGGTTTTGTAGCTGCTACCAGCGTAGGTGTGGTAAATGAACAGGAGTTGCTTGATTTGTGCTATACCGAAGATAGTGCGGCAGAGGTTGACATGAATGTCATTATGTCGGACAACGGTGAATTTATTGAGATCCAGGCAACAGGAGAAAAAAACAGTTTCAGCAAAAAACAGCTGGATGTTCTGCTTATCATTGCACAAAAAGGGATAGAGCAGCTGATACAGATACAGAAGGAAGTACTCGGGCAGATTTGAATGTCCGGGGCCACAGTTAAATAGAAGAATGAGAAAAAATATAGAAAAGAGAATTGAGTAGTCAAGATACTTCAGGGGAGTAAATGATGGAAAAATTGGTTGTAGCAACTAAAAATAAAGGTAAAATTGCAGAGATAAAAAAAGTATTGCAGACAATGCCTTTTGAAGTATTATCCATGGGGGATATCGGTATAACGGTAGATGTAGTTGAAGATGGAAAAACCTTTGAAGAGAATTCGCTCAAAAAGGCTGTTGAAATATGCAGCATATGTCAAACAATTGTAATAGCCGACGACTCAGGGATTGAGGTTGATTATCTGAACGGTGCCCCCGGAATTTATTCGGCAAGGTTTGGCGGTCCGGAAGCTACGGATGAGGACAGAAATGAAAAGCTGCTGTATATGCTGAAGGATGCACCATTTGAGAAAAGGACCGCCAGGTTTGTATGTGCAATAGCTGTGGCCTTTCCGGACGGAAGGTCTTTTGTGGTAAAAGATAACTGTGAGGGATTTGTAGATTTCAAGTGCAAGGGTGACAACGGTTTTGGCTATGATCCGCTTTTTTATATCCGGGAATATGATAAAACGATGGCTGAACTAAGTATGGATATTAAGAATAAAATAAGCCACCGCGCCAAGGCTCTGGAAAAGATGGCAGATAAGATTAAGGATTATTTGTAGCATATTCGCAGTTAAAATATATTGTTTGGTTTCAGTTTATTTATACTCGTAATACTTGATTTAAAGTTAATTAATAGTTTATTTGAAGATATTTTATTGTTATTTTAGCTCTATGGGGGAAGGACATAATGAAAGTGCTTGTAATGAGTGATACTCACGGTTACATATTCAATGCAAAGGAGGCTTTGGACAGACATCCCGAGGTTGAGATGGTCCTGCATCTTGGAGATTATTGCAGAGATGCATCACAATTAAGCCAACTTTATCCTGATATAAAATTTGAATATGTTTACGGTAACTGTGATATTGGAGTAGGAACTATCAGTGCAGATAAGACAATTGAAATTGACGGTGTTACCGTATTTATGACCCACGGGCATAAATACAGCGTAAAATGGGATTATAACCGTATATTATCAAAGGCCAAGGCTGAAAATGCTTCGGTTATCCTGTTTGGGCATACACATGTAGCTGTTATTGACAATGTTGATAACAAGCTTATAATAAATCCGGGAAGCATGAGTGAATCAAGAAGCAGCAAATCAGAATCCTATGTGATTATGGAGGTTGCTGAGGGTAAGGTTAATGCGGATATATATTACGTTTAAAATTATCCGGGTTATTTACGAAAAAATTCCTGAAAAATATGGTTATATGTGTTGACAAACTAAAATGTACCCTGTATAATATCAAGAGTCGGCTGGCGATAAACACCGCAAATGCTGATATACCAGGGTTAATGCGGGTGTAGTTCAATGGTAGAACATCAGCCTTCCAAGCTGATTGCGTGGGTCCGATTCCCATCACCCGCTCCAATAAAACTT
>JAEVZU010000204.1 GCA_023392075.1 Bacillota bacterium
CAGGAGGCTGAAACTGCATGCTTAGTACATTGGAGAATTGGCTTATAGAACAGGGAGGCCCTGCTATAAGGCTACGAATGTCTGCCGTGCAAAATTCAGGCAATGTAAAGAGCGATGTTGACAATGCTGTTTCGGCGCTGCTCGCTATAGATGAAGTTCATTCCATTTTAAATCATCTGGACGGATTTCAAACGCCGGACAGGGACAAAAAGACGTTAGAGCACCTGATACATTATTGTAAAGATACCTGTATAGAGAATTTCTTTCCTTTCATCATGGATATGGGGTTAAAAGCGGGTATCCCGATATTTGACGAGAAGATGACGCCCGTCAAGGACCTATTCAAGTATCTGTTTGCGAATGCAAATGAATCTGTTCACTGTTATTATTTTTCGTTGATGCTTCATAGGTTCTTCTTTATATCAGATAGCTTGTTCCCAGAGATAGTAGAATCCATAGATAAAAGATTAAAGGCTATCCATAAGGCCGCCAAAGAAAACCTGCTCGATATTTATCAAGATGAAAGTAAACTGCCTAAAAAACCTAAAATATGGGCTGACATCGGTGTTGTAAAAGACGAATTGAACCCTTTCAATTCGTCTGCCGAAAAGCCCCTGCCAACGATCTACGATATATGGTCATTGGCGTATTATACGAATGTATGTGCCGACCCGGAGAAAGTAAAAATAATCAATGATATTGTTACGTATGTACTCGACCCAGAGTTTCAAAAAATACGCGAAGGATACGGGTTGATTTGGGTAAAAGATCGGCGGATATATCATTCGTGCGGTTGGAGTCCGACACTGCCTTTATATGACATCGAAGGCCGTCCCACTCAATCAGTCCCATACCCGATACTTGATTATCTAGACTTTATGTCCCATTTCAAAATAGCGCACAAATCCAAGTGGTTTCACGACTGCCTGATTCATTTTGAGCAATTCAAAACCGAGAGAGGAACCTACATATTCCCTAAAGAGTATATAGGTAAAAATTACATTGAAAAAGCTTTTCTTAATGAGGGGAATATGTCTTTGAGGCGAAATGAACGCGAGCTATTAAAACGCGAATTGGTCAGCTCGATGAAGATGGTTGAGATATATAGAAGAATACCATGTGCATTATAAGTATATTGCGAAGCTAAAATTCCAATTTGTCGTGCGGTTTTGAGCAGTGAAATTTCGATTGTGGAAGTCGAAAAGCCCCAAAAATAAATTTCATATCGTCAAGTACACACTAAAGTACAAGTTTTGAAATCTCGCATGTTGAACTATCATTGTGCGGAGGCTCAAATCCCCTCACCCATACCAAACACGAAACCTATCGAAAAAGCAGAAACCGCTTTTCGGCAGGTTTTTGTTATAATTGAGGTGAAAAAATGTATGGATCCGTGTTCAATTCCAAATGAAGCATAGACTTTTTTTCATCTTGGACAACATTGAGCATTTTTGGACTTAATATCCTCCTCGTGAACCTATATAATAATGGGCATAGGAGGAATCACTATGAACTGGATGCAAGGCCTGACAAAAGCAATCCAATATATTGAGAGTAACCTGACCCATGAAATCACCGTGAATGACGTTGCGAATCATGTTTACGCTTCTACTGCTCATTATCAACGTGTGTTTTCTTTGACAACCGGCATCACCATCGGCGACTATATCCGAAATAGGCGCTTGAGTTTAGCTGGGCAGGACTTACTTCTATCAAAGAATAGAATCATTGATATTGCCATGAAATATCAATATGATTCACAGGAGAGTTTTACAAAGGCTTTCACCCGGTTTCACGGTATAACTCCTTATAGCGCACGGAAACAAAGCCATCGGTTGAAATACTTCCGTCCGCTGACCATCAATATTTTCATTCAAGGAGGATTTGATATGTCAAGCAATCGTGAAATTTTATCTGTAGCACAATACTCATCATATGAGTCGGATTCCATCGCAAGACTGCTTGCAGGCGCGGAATCGCCTCGTGTATCAAACAAAATAAAGGAATACAAAAAAATTGAGCCTTGGCAAAATTATTTTCTTTGTTCCGCCATATGTTCTGTTGGATTAAAACTGGGTTCGGACATTCATGACTACAAGTTTTATGCCAATTTTACCGGAGACAATTTCACTTATATGTATTCCGAAAAAATCGGCAACCCGGACAATATTCAAGTCGATAGCGGCGTGACCAACTATTTCTTCGCGCCGCAACTTGTGAAAAAAGCATATACCGCTTTCGGCTATGACTGCATTTATATTTCAAACAGCGAGATCAAAAAGGATTTTCGTGCGGTGATGAAAGCTATCAAAACATCGGTTGATAAAGACATACCTGTTCTGGCTTGGGGTATGGGCAACGTGACGTGTTCGATGACGGATGCAGATGGAAAAAGGTGGGGGCGCCCCTCTCATATGCCTGAAGGTTGCCTGATTGGCGGCTATGATGAAAATGACGTATTGTACGTCAATCTCTATCCCGGCCCGGAACGTCTGCCGGAGGGTTCAGTGGATGAGTTTGGATATTCAGCCATCACAAACGGATTGGATACCACGTATGGATTGTTTTTCGCGGGAGAAAAACTTCTACCCACAGATATTCACCAAATTTATCAAGGCGTGATTGACTCCATCCCCACGTTTTTGACTTTGCCCCCAACCGAAGGTGATGACGGAATGTATGTGTTCGGCAAGATAGCGTTTGAAACTTGGGCAGAGACACTTGAAACAGACTCCTATTTTGAAAGCAAAACCGTTGAAAAACTCAACGAAATTTGCTGGAACTTACATTGCTCTCCCTATTGTTGTGTTTGCACCAGTTCGGCGTACGACTTTTTCAAGGGCGCAGTCGAACAATATCCCGATTTGACTATGGCTGTAACATTATTACCGCTATATAAAAAAATGCAGGATTACAAGGATGAAATTTGGGCGATTCAAGGGGGCTTCTACCCACCTAATGATAAGTTCAGAACACATGAATTTAGAGCTCAGATCGCGGATATTTTGCGGAAAATGGGCGGTGTATGCGATGAAATTTTAATTGCGTATGGGGAAGTAAGTGAAATAAATTAAGCATTTTTAGTACCAAAACTACTGCACTATATTTAATTATGCAAGCAAACACCATAGGTAGAAAATGCTTGTGGTGTTTTTTGCGATTATATCAATTTCAGTGACCTTATGGATACAAAAATTACTGCTAAAGCATAATATAAAATCCTGTTAGATATGAATGGCAATTTTTTATACAATATACCCATAATGTTTACGAAAAGAGCCTTTACAAAAGAAATCGATATGGGAATTGTGTATAGGAGTAGTATAGAAATAGTATAGGAGTGGCTCACATTTTCATGCTTTAACCACTCCTAATCACTTTTAAAACCCGCTTAAATACTCTATTTACAGGGATTTACCTATTTCGTACTTTCTTCAACAGCAACAGCTACTGCAACCGTCATACCAACCATCGGGTTGTTTCCGGCACCGATGAGACCCATCATTTCAACGTGAGCAGGAACTGAAGATGAACCGGCAAACTGAGCATCACCGTGCATTCTGCCCATTGAGTCGGTCAAACCGTATGAAGCAGGACCTGCAGCCATGTTGTCAGGATGCAGTGTTCTTCCTGTTCCTCCGCCTGAAGCAACTGAGAAGTAGTTCTTTCCGTTTTCATGGGACCACTTCTTGTAAGTTCCTGCAACAAGGTGCTGGAATCTTGTCGGGTTGGTTGAGTTACCGGTGATGGAAACGTCAACTTTTTCTTTTATCATTATGGCAACGCCTTCAAGAACGTCATTTGCACCGTATACTCTAACCTTTGACTTGTCTCCGTTTGAGTATGCCTTAGTCTTAACAACGTTTAAAGTGTTGGTTGAGAAATCGTAGTCTGTTTCAACATATGTGAAACCGTTTACTCTTGAAATTATGTAAGCAGCATCCTTACCAAGTCCGTTCAATATAACCTGGAGCGGTTCCTTTCTAACCTTGTTGGCTGTCTTTGCTATACCGATAGCACCTTCTGCAGCCGCAAAGGATTCATGTCCTGCCAGGAAGCAGAAACATTTGGTTTCTTCTTTAAGCAGCATTGCAGCAAGATTTCCGTGGCCTATACCAACTTTTCTTGAGTCTGCAACCGATCCGGGAATACAGAATGCCTGCAATCCGAGTCCTATAGCTTCTGCAGCTTCAGCAGCTGTCTTTACACCTTTTTTAATTGCTATACCGCAACCAAGAGTGTAAGCCCATACTGCATTTTCAAATGCTATAGGCTGTATTCCTCTGACGATAGAATCTACATCTACTCCTCTAGCAGTACAGACATCCTTAACTTCTTCAAGGCTTTTAAATCCGTACTCAGCTAAACATTTTTCTATTTGAGCTATTCTTCTTTCATAACCTTCAAATCTAACCACAGTATTCACCTCTCTCTTAAATTATTCGTGTCTTGGATCAATTACTTTAACCGCTTCGGCAAATCTTCCATATGTACTTATGTTCTTCTCATAAGCTTCCTTAGGATCAACACCCTTTTTAATCATATCCATCATTTTTCCAAGGTGTACAAACTTGTATCCGATTATTTCATTGTCGCTGTCCAGTCCGATATTCAATATGTAACCTTCAGCCATTTCAAGGTATCTAACACCCTTTGCCCTGGTTGCAAACATTGTTCCGACCTGTGAACGCAAGCCCTTACCCAGGTCCTCAAGACCTGCTCCTATTGGAAGACCGCCTTCCGAGAAAGCTGACTGAGTTCTGCCATATGCCAACTGCTTGAATATTTCTCTCATTGCAACGTTAATAGCATCGCAAACAAGGTCGGTATTCAAAGCTTCAAGAATAGTTTTACCCTGCAGGATTTCAGCTGCCATTGCTGCTGAATGTGTCATACCCGAACAACCGATTGTTTCAACCAATGATTCTTCGATGATACCATCCTTAACATTCAAAGTTAACTTACAGGTTCCCTGTTGAGGCGCACACCAGCCTATGCCGTGTGACAAACCGGAAATGTCTTTGATTTCTTTTGCTTTTACCCATTTACCCTCTTCAGGTATTGGTGCAGGACCATGATCTGGCCCCTTTTTAACAACACACATATTTTCTACTTCATGTGAGTAATTCATTTGAGTTCCCCCTTCACATACTATTTTAAAATTTTAATTCATTAGCCATTTTTAATCGTGTTATTTGCTGTTAAATACCAGCATTTATTATACCATAATTATTTTATTTGTAAGTAGTTTTTTGTTAAAAAATCTACTATATTGCTTCATTTCTAAGTAGCATTAGCTCCATACCCGCTTTCCTGCACTGTTTTGGCCATTCTGTAGAATATCTGCTGGCTGTCACACCTGTCCTTCTTCTCTGCATTTACTTTTGTATATGAACCGTCCGGGTTTAAAACCCTGGCTTTTACATTGTCCTTCAAGCAAAGCTTAACAATCTTTAAAACCTTTTCCTTGGCTTCTTCATTTTCCACCGGGAACAGAAGTTCAACCCTCCTGTCAAGATTCCTGGTCATCCAGTCGGCACTGGAAAGAAAAACAAGCTCGGCACCTTCACTGTAAAAGTAGTATATCCTGCTGTGCTCCAGGTATCTGCCTACAATGCTCAGGACTCTGATATTTTCCGACACTCCCGGAATCCCCGGCCTCAGACAGCATATTCCTCTTACAATGAGATCTATTTGTACACCTGCGCAGGAGGCACTGTAAAGTGCGTTTATAATACCCTCGTCAACAAGTGAATTCATTTTTGCTATAATTTTTGCTTTTTGACCTCTTGCGGCATTCTCTTCCTCTTTTTTGATCAATCTCATAAATTTATCACGCATATTCAGAGGAGATATTGCCGTTTTAAAAAGATTTGTGGGTTTTGAATAACCTGAAAGCATATTGAATAAAGCCGAAGCATCTGCGCCCATATATGGATTTGAGGTAAAAAGACCCAAATCGGTATAAATTTTTGCAGTTACATCATTATAGTTTCCCGTGCCCATGTGTACATATCTTTTTAATTCGTTTTCCTCCCGTCTGACTATCAATAAAACCTTGCAGTGTGTTTTCAGTCCCACAAGGCCGTATATGACATGACAGCCTGCCTTTTCAAGGCGCTTTGCCCATATTATGTTATTGTGTTCGTCAAATCTCGCCTTAAGTTCTACCAGTACAGTGACCTGTTTACCATGTTCGGCTGCCCTGATTAATTCATCAATAATGGGGGATTTTCCGCTTACCCTGTACAAGGTTTGTTTTATAGCCAGAACATTCGGATCATTTGCAGCCTGTCTTATCAATTCAATTATCGGATCAAACGCTTCATAGGGATGATGGACCAAAACATCCTTTCCTGCCACCAGTTCAAAGATGTCCCCGCAATTTTCAAAATCTTCGTTTTGCACCGGGGGCTTGGGTATATACCTTAAATTATCAAAATTATTTATCTCATAAACCTTCATTAGTAATGTAAGATCCACCGGACCATTCACAGCAAACAGTTTATCCCGGCTTACCTCGATTTCATCCTCCAGGATTCTCAAAAGGTTTTCCTGTATGTCCTGTTCCACCTCCAGCCTTGCAGCCGCACCCCATTTTCTCTGCTTCAGTGAATCTTCTATTGTGCTCAGCAAGTCCTCCGATTCTTCCTCATCCAGTGTCAGATCGGCATTCCTGGTTATTCTGTAACAGCTTGAGGATATTACATTGTGCCCGGTAAATAAGGAATCCAGTTTCAGCCTGATTATATCCTCAAGTAAAATGAAATATTTATTTTCGTCTGCCGCAGGTAATTCTATGAGCCTGTTGAGCACCGACGGAACCTGAACTGTCGCAAACAGCGGCTCTCCTCCTGAGTCCTCCTTATCCTGTACAAGAATGGCAATGTTCAGGCTTTTATTTAAAATCAGTGGAAAGGGCCTGCCCTGATCAACCACCATTGGAGTTAAAACCGGATACACGTTCTTCTGGTAATAGACATCAATGAAAGCTTTTTGCTCATATGTCATGCCTTCCGGTTTAACAAGTATTATTCCCTGATTTTTCATTTCAGGTATAAGCACATTATTATAACATTTATAAATATCCAAAAACATGTCCTGCACTTTAGCCAATACCTTCTCCAACTGCTCATCCGGTGTCAGACCCGAAGGATCGGTCTTATTCAAGCCTGCAATTACCAGCTCATAAAGCGGAGCTACTCTTACCATAAAGAATTCATCAAGATTTGCACAGGCTATCACCAGAAATTTCAGTCTTTCCAGCAAAGGGTTCGTCTGGTCCTGTGCCTCGTCAAATACCTTACTGTTAAACTCCAGCCAGCTTAATTCCCTGTTTATATATTTGCTTTGAACAAAATAATTTGTCATAATGCCTCCGTGAGTACAGTTATCAGTATAGTTAATTGTCCCTGTTAACTATTTGTATATATGGCTTTACACCCATAACCTCTTCAAAATAATCTACATTTTCCTCAACCGACCATTTTTCCAGTTGAATGTCCTTTGCTGAATATACGCGAAATGTAAGCAAATCGTCTTCCTTACGTATTTCCAATCTGCTGATTTTTTGTGTATGAGAGCAATCCATGGATTCTGCAAATTTTAGTATTGCCGATAGCTTTGCTACTCTGACCTTGTCTTTATCATTGAGATCCATATAATTCTTATGGAGTCTGGATGGAATTTTTGATGTATGGTAAAATGCAACATTAGCTATTATTTTATGCTCTTCATCTGAAATTCCGAGTACACTCTGCATTTTTATAATGTTATAGGTTTGCTTCTCATGTCTTGTAAATCCTGCATAATTTCCGGCATCATGAAGGATTGCTGCTATTTGCAGATACAGCCGGTCTTTTATATCAAGTTTGCTTATTTCAAGGATTTGATCAAAAATGGAAAGTGCTATTTTAACAACATATGAGGAATGCTTTTTGTCCACACTGTATTTTTTCGCTATTTTCCATACGGCGTTAATAATATTGGAATTGGAACTTCCGCCGCCGGAAGTGCTTCTATCCGCTATGTCGTATAAAAGACCGTATCTGTGAGAAGCGGCAGGTGCCAGTATTTCCTCGGCTTTGGTCATCTTTATAAAGGAATTGAATAAAATAACTGTCGGAAGCAATATTTCAGCTTCTCCTCTGCTTATGTCATACATATCTGTAATCTGATTTATACTCATACCTTTAAGCTTGCCGTATAAATCAGTCAAAGCTCCGGTTTTTATCTGGGGAACTTCTTCCTCACCAAGTGACATAACATTCTGAATAATGCCAAGTATGGTTTTCATTTCTCCGCCAAGACCAATGAAATTCCTTATTTTCAAGCTCCTTATGCTGCTCTTTATCAAGTAAAGCTTGCTCTCAATAAACTCTTCCATTATCCTGGGATAGTCAATGGACATGGATTCCAGGCCGGCCAGCGTTTCTCTCAATCTCAGGGAACCCAGCTTCAGGTATTCGGTAAAAATAAGCCTGCCGTTTCTCTGGACCGACACCTCCACTCCCCCTGAAGAGATGTTGACAACCAGTACCGGTTTGTTATGCAGATATTTTTTCTCATTCAGTTTATTTTTTAAGGCAAGATAGCTATAATACCTTTCCTGTGCATTATTGATTATCTCCACATTGATTCCCGTCTTTATGCCGATCTGATCTATTATATACTCACTGTTTTCCGCTTCCCTTAAGCCGCTTGTTGCAATAGCCACATGCTTTTCTATTCCATAGTCCTTCATCAGCAGTGTAAATTTTTTCAGTATCTCACAGGTTTCATAAATGGTCTCGGCCGATATTCTGCCATCGTTAAAGGTATCCTTGCCGATTGAAGACGACATTTTTACATCCTCAATAAACTTTACTTTTCCGTTTGGAGAGATTTCAGCTATGGTCATACTGATTTTGTTCGATCCTATATCTATTGCTGCTATAATACTGTATTTTTCAGGCAATATAACCCCTCCTGCATATCAACTATATTCAAATTCTACAATATGTGACAATTACCAACAACAGTATTAACCTAAAGTTAACACTCAATTTTAAACATGGACTTCAGGATTTATGTTAAAATTGTGTAGAACATCCGGTTGATAACAAAGGAGCACTTATGATTAGAACAGGCATAATTGATATAGGTTCCAACTCTGTAAGGTTAATTATTGTAGAAATAAAACTTGATAAATATTTTAGAATATTATACGAGCTCAAAGAATCTGTACGGCTCGGTAAGGATATGGGGGCGGATAACAGCCTTGATCCCCTCAGAATGGATAAAGCTATAGATACTATCATCAGCTTTAAAACAATTTGTGACTCATATAATGTGCAAAATATCATTGCAGTTGCAACCGAAGCAGTCAGGCGCGCCTCAAATCAGAGGACTTTTCTTGAGCTTGTGCGCTCCCGTGCCGGCGTGGAGATAAGGGTGCTTTCGGGAGATGAAGAAGCCTATTACGACTATGCGGGAGTTATAAACAGCATGGAAATTTCAGACTGCCTGATGATGGACATCGGAGGCAGCAGTATGGAATTCATACTGGTTAAAAATAGAGAAATACAAAACTCAATAAGTATACCTTACGGATCGATCTCTTTAACAGAAATATATTTAAGTAATCCTGCAGGATTTACGCATGCCTTCGGCAGGATAATGGCTGAAATTCCATGGATATACCATGCAAAAGGGCTTCCTGTGATAGGTATAGGCGGAACCTTCAGAAATATAGGTAAAATCGATAGAAAACGTAAAGACTATCCTATCGATAACGTACACAATTACCGTCTGAGTGATACAGATGTACAGGAGATACTCTTTATAACCATTGATCTATTGTCAGGGAAGCTGAAGAAAATAAAAGGCCTGTCAAATGACAGAGCCGACATATTTATCGGACCAATTGCCGCAATACAATATATTATCAATCTCTGCAATACAAAAGATATTTTTCTGAGCGGCAGCGGTGTAAGAGAGGGTCTGTTGTTTGAAAATATACTTAAAGGTGAAACCCGTATTGAAAATGTGTTGGATTATTCCCTTGAAAATGCAATGGTTAACCTTGGTGTGGAACAAAAACATGCCCGCCGGCTATACGGTCTTTGCAGCAGTTTGTACACCCAGTTAAAACACCTGTTCTGCCAGGATGCAGCTGCCGGCAAAATATTAAAAACTGCTGCCCTGCTCCATGACTCCGGGATAAAGATAAATTTTTACGATCATCATAAACACACTTTTTATATTATTATGAATTCCAGATTAAGCGGTTTATCACATAAAGAGCTGCTTATGGCAGCCTATGCCGCCGCTCTCCATAGAAAGGACGAATTCAAGATCGACCAGCAGGCTTATAAGGCTCTTATAGACCAGAATGATGTGCTTTTTATTCAGCAGCTGGGGATTTTGCTTAAAATCTCTGAAAAACTGGATTTGAACCTAAACGGTAATGTAAAAAGCATAGACTGCACCATAAGTGAAGCTTCTGTTATATTAAAGCTCAAAACCCCGGAGCAGAACAATGCGGATCTGGAAATAACAGCAGCCATGGAATGCAAAAATACTTTTAAGCGTCTGTTTAACAGAAAACTTATGATACTCCCCGGGAATTGATAATTTAACCCGTTGATTCGGTTTAGACTTATTTCCTGCCCGTAGAATCGGTTATGCCATATTATACCTGTACGCGAGTACAGCTTCAAGCAATGGAATGCACGATAAAAGTGCTTACTTGAACCATACTATTTCAAGTAAGCACTTTGTGTGCAAACCGGCATACCAGATTAATTTAATTTTTTTGCTTTCAGCTGCCTTGCAATATCTTTTCCTACTTCCACACACTTTTGCAATTCTTCCGCATCGGGCTTATATTTAAATCCCAGCGGTTCTGCGCAGATTGTCATTCCTGCTTCTGCAAGTCTGTCACTTATCAGCTTGTGCGCCTCTCCGCTCCAGCCGTATGACCCGAAGCCCATAGCAAGCTTCCCTTTGGCTTTCAGGCCTTTTAATTCTTCCAATAAGGCGGCAGTAGGTCTAAGTACCGTATTGTTGACTGTACAGCTTCCCATGAGTAAAGCTGAGGCTTTAAATATTTCGACATTTAAATCACTCTTGTC
The DNA here is from genome assembly GCA_023392075.1 of Bacillota bacterium. Taxonomy (GTDB): domain Bacteria; phylum Bacillota; class Clostridia; order Acetivibrionales; family DSM-1351; genus Ruminiclostridium. The sequence continues at coordinate 11,115 of JAEVZU010000204.1, forward strand.
CTTGGTAGCAATGTTAAAGATTCTATAGTTGATGCCTTCCTCTTCAAGACCTTTTCCAAATGCTTCGGCCATTGCTTTTGTGGCGTGATACATTGTATCGTATATGATTGTTACATAACCTTCGTTGTAATCGGTTTCCGACCACTCCTGATATTTCTTAATTATCTGAATGGGGTTGGTCCTCCAGATGACTCCATGGCTTGGAGCAATCATATCTATATCCAGATTCAAAGCTAATATCTGTTCAATTTTCTTTTTTATCAATGGTTTAAAGGGCCATAGAATATTAGTGTAATATTTAATCGCCTCTTCAAAGAGCTCGCATTCATCCACCTCGTCATTGAACAGTGAAATTGCCGCATAATGCTGACCAAAAGCATCATTTGACAATACAAGTTTTGCACCCTCAACATATGCCAGCATACTATCGGGCCAATGGATCATCTGCATTTCTACAAACTTCAGCTTATATTCACCAAGATCAAGGGTGTCACCGGTTTTGACTATGTGGAAGTTCCAATCCTTGCCAAAATATTTCTTTATGATTTCGGCACCGTTTTTTGTGCAGTAGATCGGAGTATCCGGAATCTTTTCCATAATAAGGCCCAGGCTTCCTCCGTGATCGGGTTCGGAGTGGTTTATAACAATTGCGTCTATGTTTGACAGACCAACCTCTTTTTCAAGCTCCTCAACAAACTTTTCCTTATAGGGATCCCATACAGTATCCACAAGTACAGTCTTTTTGTCCTTGATCAAATAAGAATTGTAGGAGGAACCTCTATGTGTAGAAAGTTCATGTCCATGAAATACATCCAGTCCCCAGTCTCTGATACCGCACCAATAAATATTCTTTTTTATCTCAAGCATATTACCCATCCTTTCAATCTGAATCAAATATTATATTAAATACTTATAAGCTTTCCAAACTGCCCAATGTCTAACTATATACCCAGTTTTGGAATAATATAAACATGCAATAAAATAATAGCATATTACATATTATTGGTTAAGCAAAATAATTTTAGTCAGTCCACCGCTGATAATGACGGTGCGGAAGGAAAAAAGAAGGAGTATCGCCGGCTACTTTTTCAGCAGTTTTGCGATACTCCCTGTTTGAAATTTGATATCTGTTATGCTTTTTTATTATTCATGTTCTGTAATAATACTGCCAATATCAGAACAAGACCTGTTGCTATGCTTTGATATTCCTGACGCACGCCGAGCATTACCAGACCATTTTGCAGAATACCGATTATAGCCACCCCGCCCAAGGTTCCGAATATTTTTCCTTCACCGCCGGCCAGTGCAATTCCGCCCAAAACCGACGCTGCAACAGAGTCAAGTGAATATGTACTGCCTGCACTTGTCTGCGCAGAACCCATTCTGGACGCCAGCAGTATTCCTCCGAATGCTGCCATAACTCCACTCAGCGCATATACCTGCATTTCGAGCTTTTGAATATTTATGCCTGCAATTTTTGCTGCTGTGGGGTTTCCTCCCATGCAATAAATCCATCTTCCAAAAACGGTATGCTTTAATATTATGTTAAAAACAATGAAAAGTAGAATCATGATTATTATCGGCAATGGTATACCAAATATTTTAGTTGTTCCAAGGAAAATAAATTGTGTATCATTTACAATGATTGAATACCCTTTACTTACAATCAGTATCCCTCCTGTTAACACAAAACCTGTTGCCAGAGTGGTAATTAAAGGATTTATTCTCCCCTTTGTTATCAGCAGTCCATTGACCAATCCCACCAGTCCGCCAAGGGCAAGTCCAAGCAGCAGGCAAATAATATAGGGGATACGCATATTGGCACATAAATAAGCCGTAACCATGCCGCAGAACCCTGCATTAAATCCAACTGAAAGATCAAACCCTCTGATAAGCACGCAAAGAGTCTGACCAATACAAACAATTCCAATAACCGAAATTGTCAACCCCAATGCCAGAAAATTCTTTAATGTCAAAAAGTACGGGGAGAGTATAGAAAAGGTAATTATAGAACCAATCAGAATTATGAACAGCATATATTTATTCAAAAATGATAACAGTTTCTGAGTAATGTTGACCGCTTCCTTATTATCATTTAAATTTTGAGCCTGTAGTTTTGTCATAGTTTCCACCTCACTGCATAATCGCATATTTTAAAATATCTTCTTCTTTTAAAGACTCTGTATTCTTTAATTCAGCATTTATGCAACCCTCTCTGAATACGAGTATGCGATCACTCAATGCCAGTATTTCAGGTAATTCGGAAGAAATCATTATTATTGACTTACCTTCATTTGCAAGGCTTTTTATCAATTTGTAGATTTCTGATTTAGAACCGACATCTATTCCTCTTGTCGGTTCATCAAAAATAAGAATTTGTGATTGTGCCCCAAGCCATTTTGATATTACCACCTTTTGCTGATTGCCTCCGCTTAAATTTTCAGCATTGGTCAAATCATTGCGGGTCTTTATTTTCAGCTTTTCAATATAATCAACAGCACACTTTTTATCTTCTTCATGCTTTATAAAAATCAAATTTCTCAGCTTGGCTATAAACGGCAGTGAAATATTCCACCTCAGCGGAGCCCTTAGTGCCAATCCCTCTCCATGCCTGTCTTCTGTTACAAAGCCTATTTTCTCTTGAACTGCCATTTTAGGGGATGTAATATCAACTTTTTTACCATTAAGATATATGTCACCTGAGGTTTTCCTGTCTATTCCAAATATCATCCTTGCAGTTTCCGTTCTCCCTGATCCTACAATACCAAACAGACCTATTATTTCACCTTTCCTCAGTTCAAAATCCACACCTTTTACAACATTATCCCTTGCAAGACTTTTAACTTCTAAAACTACTTCTCCCGGTTTGGATTCAGATCCGGTTTTTTTCTCGAAAAGATCCAGGTTTCTGCCAACCATCATCCCAATCAGCTCTGAAATGTTTGTTTGTTTTATATCTTTTGTACCAACAAGCTTACCGTCTTTTAATACAGTAATCCTGTTACAAATTGTAAAAATTTCCTTAAGCTTGTGGCTTACATATATAATTGATTTACCTTTGCTTTTTAGATCTTCAATAAGTTTAAACAGCTGCTCAACCTCTTCCTCCGACAATGACGAAGTAGGTTCATCAAAGGCTATAATGTCTGCATCTGTGGATAAAGCCTTCATGATTTCTATTAATTGCTTGTGTCCCATACTCATTGCTTCAACATGATTTGTTATTCCCAGGGTTTCGGCCACCCCCCCAAGTTTTTTCTGTTGCAGCAGAGTATCCTTTTTCATCTTTTCCCAATCCACAAAAACACACCATTTCTTAGGATAGGAAGCCATAAACATATTCTCGGCCACACTTAGCCTGGGGGCCATTTGAATCTCCTGAGGTATGGAACCTATACCGACCTGTTTTGCATGCTGAATACTCTTGATATTAACGCTGTTACCGTTAATGATAATATCCCCGCTGTCTTTTTTATAAACGCCGGTTAATATCTTTAAAAGAGTAGATTTTCCTGCTCCATTTTCACCGCATATGGCATGAACTTCACCTCTGCCGAGTTGAAAGCTGACGTTGTCCAGGGCTTTAACTCCGGGGAAGGACTTGCATATATTCTCCATTTTTAAAATAATATCCTCTTGCATACAATATAACTCCATTCAGGGGAATCGAAAAACAGATTAAACCTGTTTTTCGATTCCATATTCTTTTAATTTACTTTTTATTGCCATAGTAATCCTTATAATTGTCAGCCGTAACCAATTGGCAGGGAATTGCGCTCATTTCAGGCATTGTTTTGCTATTGACAACATTATCATATAATGTCTGTATTGCCAGTGCTCCCTCATCGTATGCCGGCATTCCTATCGCTATAATACTTTTGCTGCCTTTTTCAAATTCCGCCTGGGCAAGTTCGTACCCGCCAAAAGCACATGCAATTACATTGTCCATGTTGAATTTGTTTTCCTGAAATATTTTTATTGGGGCAAGTGCTCCATCATCATTTATACCTGTAACAATCCAGTGGGTAACCTGCGGGTTTGCATTTAATATTGCCGACGCAACCGGAAGGTTCTTATCAAACATGCCATCCTGTGATGCCTGCACTATGAAATCACTGTCTTTTAATTGCGGGCATGCCTTCTTCAGTGCCTCCTGATACCCAAGGGTCCTTTCATGGATAACTGAATTGGTTGGAACGTCAATTTGCATAACCTTGACAACATTTCCTTCCTTAAACCAGCCCCTGTCATTTGCAATTTTACCAAGAGCCTCTCCGCCCTGCATTGCAAGTTCTCTTACTGCAAATCCAATATGCGGAATATAGTTGCCTGCCTCATCTTTCATGGGATCATCCGTTGTAACCAGAGCAATACCCGCATCTTTCAACTTTTTGGCAATGGCCGGTCCCAAACCTTGATTTGTTGCTGTAATTGCAACCGCATCAACTTTCTGGGCGATAAGGTTATCTACTGCGGCCATACAGGGTTCATCCTTAAGATTTGCATCGATTGATACAAAATCTACGCCCAATTCCGCTGCCTTTTCCTTCATTCCCTTTTCTTCTTCCAAAAACCATGGGTGAGTCAGCATCTTACTGATATAGCCTATCTTTATTTTCTCCGCCGACCCAGACTCCTGACCTGTAACTGCTGCAGACTGAGCTGAAGCAGTTGAGCCTGCGGTTTTTTCAGAAGTACCGCCGCCGCATCCTGTTAATGCTGTTCCCAGAAAACATGCTACAGCCAGTGCGGCTGATAAATGTTTTACCACTTTTCCCATTTTAATTTCCTCCTCAAATTTATTTATTGACGTTACAACTTTACTTGTAAAAGCTGAACAATGATCTAATTTTAATATTAAAAAAATTTATTTTGAATTATTAGAATGGTATAAAGACTTTAAATTTGATTACTTTTTTTAAATATTACAGTTGAGGTTATACTTTAATTACTTTTAGACTTACAATTTGATTACTTTAATCATTTTGTCTCCGTTGCCGGTTTGCTGCTTATATTAATAATGATATAATTGTGTTTATTAGTTGAGGAGGATAAGGATGTTTTTTTCTGTACTAAGCAATTTTATTAACTTAAGTATTAGAAATAAAATAATTTTTTTATTCAGTATCCTTCTGATAATTCCAATTATTATAATAGGTTTATTTACTTATAATTATATTATTTCCGTTGTTCAGAAAAGAGCAGTTGATTATACCAGCGAAATCCAATACTCCATAATCAGCAAAACGGATAGTTATTTTTCCCAGATGAATGATTTACTGATGAATATAGCGTATGAAACAGATGACATGACATCTTTGGATTCATCCCGAAGAATTATGCCGGATTATGAAACCAGGCAGGATAATAAAACCCTTCAATATTTAAAGGAAACCGATCAGATTTATAATGTATTATTGGCCTCAACCCGCAAAAGCAAATATATCAATTCAATTTCACTTTATTCAGAAAGCAGAAATATCCTGGCTTACAAGACAATTTATAATGTCAATAACTCGTATTCTCCGGATAATGAAGATTGGTTTAAAAAAGTGCAGGCCTCCAAAAGAGAAATCATCATTTCAAACACTCACAGGGATAACCAATTAATTGACAACAGTAAAAGCAATGTTATAACAATTGCCAGAAAAATATACAATCCCGCCGATTATTCTGAAATAGGCATTTTAGCTATGAATATCAGTCTTGATGCCATTAATGACTTGTACAAGGATATTTTGAAAAACGAAGGTGTAAAAGTATACTTTGTTAATGGAGATGGTTTTATAAATTATTGCAATGATAATTCTCAATATATGGGATATCTTGATGCTGAAATCAAGTCCGATATCCTTAATCCGGAGGGAATTTTTACATTTTTTGATAATGATGGCGCCAAAATGTTTGCAACCTATCAAACTTCAAGTCTCACAGGTTGGAAGATACTGTTTACTATGAAATATTCCAACCTTGTTTTAGAAGCCAATGTCCTGAAAGCAGTAATTATTACTGTTATTATCTTCCTATGCTCATTTTTGTATTTCCTGATTGTCTACTTTTCCAAGAGGATAGTACGTCCCATCAAAAATCTGGAACTGGGTATGTCAACAGCAATACAAAACAATTTCAAAAACAAGCTGGATATAACCTCAATAGATGAAGTAGGCCGCCTGGGCGAAAATTTCAACCTGATGCTGGATAAAATAAATCAACTTATTTCTGATGTCTATTATGAGCAGGATCTAAAGAAACAAGCAGAAATTAATGCTTTGCAGGCACAAATCAACCCTCATTTTTTATATAATACTTTAAATACCATAAAGCTGATGGCAGTTCTCCAGAAATCGGATAAAATTGCAAATACCATAGACAGCCTTGTGAAGCTTCTTCAGTTTACAGCCAAGAAAACCGAAGAATTTGTGTCCATTAAAGATGAAGTTACGGCATTGCAGGACTATATCGAAATTCAAAAAGTCAGATATTACAATAAAATCAAGTTTATTTTTGAAATAGAAGAAGCTACATTATCATTCAAAACTCTTAAATTTACTCTTCAGCCCTTTATAGAAAATTCCATATTTCACGGGCTTGAACCCAGAGGCGGCAAAGGCACCATAACTGTTAAAATATTCAAGCAGGAGGATGATATTTGCTTTATTGTCAAAGATGACGGAACCGGAATGGACGAGGGTACTCTTGATAATCTGCTGAATACGGATCATGAAAACAAAAACAGCTTTAACAAAATTGGCATAAGAAACGTGCATCAAAGGATCAAGCTTTACTTTGGCAACCAGTATGGAGTTAACATTAAAAGCCATATAAATGCCGGTACCGAAGCTCAAATAAAAATACCGGTTATTTTATAAAGGAGCCTGCTTATGATTAAAATACTTATAGTTGATGATGAACCCCTGGTACGGATCGGCCTGAAATTGGCACTGGAATGGGAAACCCACGGTTTTACCATCGTGGGAGAAGCTTCCAACGGAGAACAGGCATTAAACCTTTTGGACCAGCTCTCTCCTGATATCGTAATTACTGACATTAAAATGCCTATTTTAGATGGCATAGGCCTTACAAAAGAAATCTGCTCAAAATATTCAAATACAAAAGTTATAATCCTCAGTTCATATTCCGACTATGAATATGTCAGAGAAGCAATGAAGAATGGAGCGGTTGATTACTTAAAGAAGAATGACATTAACCCCGAAAAAATCCTGCCCATACTTTCAAAGCTCAAGGAAGAAATTATCAGGTACAAATTATTTCCGAATGACAGTGACAAGTACAAGCAGTATGTTACCGAATGTATTTCCATGCTGAGAGATGATTTTCTTAAAGAATTACTGGACGAAAACAGCTTAAACAAAAACGAAATTGAAGAATACTTAAGGAATTTCAACATCAATTTTCCGGAAGGACATTATATCCTCCTTACCATTTTTATTGATAATTTCAAAGAGGTTCAAAAAAAATACTCTGAAAAAGATGAGAAGTTATTAAGATTTTCCATGAAAAATATGGCTGACGAAGTCCTGGGCACCGCTTCTTCACAATTTATCATGTGCAGTTCCAGTGAGTATGTTATGATTTTCCCGGTTGAACAAACGGACTCTTTTATAGAGGGGTTACTTGAAACATGTAATGACTTTAAAGAGGTTTTAAATGACTATTTAAATATCAGTATTTCTATTGGTATCAGCAATATCCATACAGGAATAAATGGCATAAAAATTGCATATGGTGAAACTGTTAAGGCACTTTATTTCAAATTCTACAGAACAAAGGGAAGCACCATAAGATATCAGGATATTAAATTTATAGAACTTGTTCAAATTAATCCCGGTTTAACTCAGCATTTGTTTGAGAGACTTCAGCTTATGATTAAATCAAAAAACATAAAATTATGTAATGAGATATTGGAGGAAGTCCGGCAGCTAATAATATCCGGTAATAAACTTTTAGATATTAAAGAATCCAGAAGTCTATACTTGAATTTAGTTGAAAAATTCAACTGGATTTTCCAGGAGGAATATTTTAAAAGCAATAAGAATTCAAACACCTATGAAAATATAGTTGTTGCAGAAAATATCAGTGATATTGAAGAAGTAATCAGGAATTACTTTATAGATAATATTGTTTTAATTTCAGCAGATGTTGACAAAAAGGATATTAATAAAATTTTAAAAGCAGTAGAATATATAAATTTAAATTACGACAAGGAACTTACCCTTCAAACAGTTGCAGATAAGGTTAATCTAAACGCCTTCTATTTTTCAAGGGTTTTTAAAAAAGAAACCGGCATAAGTTTTACAGACTACCTTACAAAATTAAGAATAGACAAATCAAAAGAGCTGTTACTGGAGGGAATAAAGGCATTTGAAGTTTCTGAAAAAGTTGGATATTTGAACTATACCTACTTCAGTAAGTTATTTAAAAAAACTGTTGGTGTAAATCCTTCAAAATACAACATTATCAACTCCGGCAATAAATAGCTATCTTTTATATATATGCTTTAACGCCTCGGCTACACTGGCTTGGACTTCCTCAGGCTTTTCATCCTTAAAAATCTGTTGAAGTCCATTTATAATTTCTTTTCCGGCTACCCCCAGTTTAGGGCTGAATGGCATAACTTTCGCATATGGAGCAATTTCGCCTAAAAAAGTATTAACTTGAATTGAGGATAGTTTTTTATAATTATTTGTAATGGAACTCCTTTGCGGAGGCAGCATTCCCATGGGAATAATGTAGCTTTTTACCGAATAATCCGATGATGCCATAAACTTGACAAATTCCCAGGCGATATCTTTATATTGGCACGTTTCAGCAATTCCCAAGGAGTGAATTTCGGCATTGGTGCATTGTAATACACCATCTTTGGTGGGCATGGTTGTAACGCCAAAGATTTTATCAAAATTTTCGTCGGATAAACTGCTGTTGATATCCTGAAGTATACCTTTAAAATAGGTGCCATCCAGCTTGTAAACCATCTTGTTGTTTGCCATTAATTCTCTTTCCATTTTAGTTTCCTTATCCACGGGAGAGTATCCATTTTCCGCTACCGAACCAAACCACTTTAACGCATCTAAAACAGCGGGCTGCTCAAAGTTGGGATTGGCTGGATCCTCCAATAGATCTTTTGCTCCAAAGGCCCAGAAATAAGGTAAATTTTCTGTAAAAGCATAGTCAATAGTGGTTGTATCAATGCCTATACCATAGACTTTACCATTAAACTTTTTCTTAATTACTTCCAGTTGATTATTTAATTCATCAATGGTCCGGGGAGGATTCTTTATTCCTGCCTGTTCCATAAGCTGCCTGTTGTACCAAAATCCGCTGGGGGTCAGTGCAGCCGGGATGGCATAAAGCTTCCCATTATATTTTGCTGCATCTACAAAGCTCCGGGAATAGCTGTCAAGTATATAATTCCCTTCTTCGGCATAACCGGTGAGATCTATAAGAGTATCCTGACTTGCAAGTAAAGCTGTCCAATATCCGGTCATTTGAATGATATCAGGCAAACTTCCGCTTTCCGACATGATAACAAGCTGTCTGGGGCACTCATCAAATGGTATTGGGATGTTTTCGATTGAAACATTTGGATTTTTTTTAACAAATTCGTCTATTATAGCATCAATTTTATTTCTGGTAGCCATTTCAGCAGATACCCAGTTGATATAGCTTAATTGAATCTTCTTATTGTCAGTTGCTTTGGAACTGGTATCAGCAATTCTGCATCCATTTGCAGCTATAATTATGATAATTAAAGTCATTAAAGATATAGCCATGAGAATAGCTCTCTTCATAAATTTTCCTCCAAAAGGTTTGGCTGATACTCTTGAATATGTGCCGGCATTATAGATTCATTAATTATATATCAAACATTGTCAACGAACAATATAATTTACCGCACGCACAAAAAAAGAACCGATTTTCATCGGTTCTTTTTAATGATACCATATTATTCCATTATCTTTGAAACGTTACCAGCACCAACTGTTCTTCCACCTTCACGGATAGCGAACTTAAGTCCTTCTTCCATAGCGATAGGAGTGATCAATTTGATCTTCATAGTGATGTGGTCACCAGGCATAA
>JAEVZU010000271.1 GCA_023392075.1 Bacillota bacterium
ACCCTGATTAAGAGTCAGGTGCTCTACCAACTGAGCTAATGGCGCATTTGCGGAAGCATATTACATGACGATGTCATTTCCAAGCAGCTTATTTATTATATGAACTATTTTATAACTTGTCAATACCATATTCAAAAAGTGAACAATTAATTTGTAATCAATTTTGTGTTTATATAAACAGGAATGGGGGCTCCGGTTTGCTGTCAATACACTTTCCACGCTTGTGCCAATTGCTTTATTCCATTAATAATAACCTCTTCGGAAGTGTTTCCAAATCCCAGCAAAACCATATTGTTGGGATAGCGGGTTGCATCTATCCAGAACATGGATACCGGATGAACTAAAACTCCATATTCTCCGGCCTTATCCACCATTTCTTTTTCAGTCAACCCCTGAGCAGATTGGAGTAAGATGTGCAACCCCGCATTTCTTCCGTGTATGAGTACACTATCGCCTAATAACTCCTCAATAGTTTGTATCAAAAGGTCATGTTTTTTCTTATTGACATTGCATGACTTACGTAAATGCCTTTCCCAATGGCCGGAGTGAATGAATTGATGAATGATTCGCTGCTGTATTAAGGCAACCGGGCATTGATACATCTTAAAGTCTTTATTATAGCGTGCCAACAATTTTGGGGGCAATACCATATAGCTCACTCTCAGGCTGGGGGACAAAGCTTTTGACAGTGTACCGACGTATACAACATTTTCACTTCTTGTAATGCTGTTTATTGACGGAATAGGCCTGGAATTATAACGCAGCTCACTGTCGTAATCGTCTTCTATGATGATTCCGTTATTACGGGATGCCCAATTAAGCAAAAGCAATCTTTTTTGTATTGGCATCACCGCACCGGTGGGAAATTGATGGGAGGGTGTAACGTAAACAATTTTGGCTGAGGAATTTGTTAATTCGTTTATATCCAATCCATCCCGCTCAACAGTAATTGGAACAACAGTAAATCCGTGATTTCTGAAAATATCTCTGGCTCCTGAATATCCAGGTTCTTCAACGGCAATTTGAGTAAAGTCCGGCCTTAAGAGCTGGCTGAGCAGAGAAAGAGCATAATCAAAGCCGGAACAGATGATAATTTGCTCTGCATCGCAGGAAAGACCTCTGGATTTTCTCAAATAGTCTCTCAAATCGTTTCTTAACTCCAGTTCACCATTTTTTTCGCAATATTTGGTCATATCTTCGGGTGTTAAAGACGCAAGGGCCTTATTGGAGACCTTTTTCCATATATTCATGGGAAAATCAATAGAGCTTAAATGACCGTATTCAAATCTGAAGGTATAAATGAGTGATGAGCCGGATTTTTCATGTTTTGACTCTGTTTGATCCTTACTATAATCTTCATGCTCTATAAAATCCATCATACTATTGATGTTCTGTACAATAAAGCCGCTGCCAGCTTTGCTTTGCACATACCCTTCCGAGGCAAGCTGCAAATATGCATTCTCAACTGTGTTTCTGCCAACGTTCAGTGTTTCTGAAAGGTGACGTGTAGAAGGCAGTTTTGAACCTTGGGGCAACAGGCCTGCAATAATTTCCTCCTTCAGTTGTCCGTAGATTTGCATATATAATGGTGTATCTGAGCTGTTATTTAGTATAATCATCTGGCTGTTCCTAACTGTATCCTATAAAATAATTAAAATTGGATATTTTAATAAATACAATTTGACATTATACTAATTGTGTCAGCCTGTCAATGTGATTGTTAAAAGAGGAGGAGTAAAAATGTTAAATGAAAAATTCTTTCAAGTTATATCTCATGAAGGTGTTGCAGCTATAGTGACCTGGAGTGATAATGGAGCCCATGTGGTCAATACATGGAATTCTTATCTTGTCGTCATGGAAGAAAACAAAATTCTTATCCCTGCTGCCGGTATGCGGAAAACTCAAAAAAACATCGAGCAGAACAATAGTGTAAAAGTTACTTTAGGAAGCAAAGAGGTAATGGGGCATAAGTATATGGGTACCGGCTTCCTTTTAGAGGGTAAGGCTGAATTTCTGGATTCCGGTTCCGATTTCGATATGATGAAGCAGAAGTTTCCGTTCCTGAGCAGAGTTCTGAAAATTACAGTTGAGAGTTCAAAGCAAACACTATAAATCAATATATCAGTAATTTATAGCTCACTGCAAAATGGCTTTCAGGCAATTTTGCAGTGAGCGTCATTTTTTCATCCGCCATATGCTAGTCACGCGGCCGTAATAAAGGAAACAACACACAATCCTTTATATTTTCACTGTCGGTCAAAACCTGTACCAATCTTTCAATACCCATACCCCAACCTGATATGGGGGGCATTCCGTATTCCATTGCGGTTATATAGTCCTCATCCTTTACCATGGCCTCTTCGTCACCCTTCGCATTATACAGTGCCTGATGTTCAAGTCTCCTCCGCTGCTCTATGGGATCAACCAATTCTGAGTAGCCGTTGATGATCTCTGCTCCGTTTATAACCAGCTGAAACCTGTCGGTAATCAGGGGATTGGTATCATTGGCTCTTGCCAGGGGTGAAAGTTCTATAGGATGTTCTATTAAAAAAGTAGGCTTAATGATTCCGGGTCTGCTGATTTTTTTATAAAGCTGATCTATAAGGTTGCCAAGACTCAGAGCTTGCAGATTTTCATGTTCAAGCCGGATTCCTCTGTCATCTATAGCTTCAAGAAGCTCTTGACTGTTGCTGTAATCATCGATATCCAGGCCGGCATCCTGAAGAATTAATTCTTTAAAAGAAACAACTTTCCAATCCTCCGAGAAGTCTATTTCAATATTCTGAATAATAAGTTTGGCTGATCCGAATACTTTCAGCAGTACATCCAGAAGCATGTTTCTTGTATATATCATATTATCTTTATAGTTCCAGTAGGAAGCATAGCATTCCAACATGGTGAAATCCTGTAAATGGGTGGGACTGATGCCCTCATTCCGGAAACATCTTGCAAATTCGAATATTCTGGTAAAGCCTCCTGCAATAAGTCTCTTAAGATAAGTCTCAGGAGCTATTCTAAAATAAACATCAATATCCAGAGCCTCATGATGTGACTTGAACGGTTTAGCCAATGCTCCGGAGGGCCTGGGCTGCAGGACAGGGGTCTCAACTTCGATAAACCCTGTATCCTCCAAATACCTTCTAAGCTGCCTTACAATTTCAGATTTGAGCAGGAAGCGAAATGCAGTTTCCCGGGACATGACAAGATCAAGATATCTTTGGCGGTAACAGCTTTCAACATCCGATAGACCGTGCCACTTCTCAGGCAATACTTTCAGGCATTTGCCAAGGAAGGTGTATTCTTCGATTCTGACGGTCTTTTCTCCTGTCCTTGTTGTAAAGATACTGCCTTCAACACCAATAAAATCGCCAATATCAACATGCGCATGGAAAAAGTCATACCTGTCTTTACTCACAGTGTCCTCCTTCAAAGCCAGCTGAAGTTTTCCCTTGATGTCGGCTATTGTAATAAAGGACAATTTACCCATTCTCCGTATTGACAATATTCTTCCGGCCACTCTCACGCTGTGAGTTTCATCATCAAGTAACTTAACCAGATGCAATTCCTGGTTGACCGGGTATCTGTCGGGATGAGGGTTGACTGTCAGACTCAAGTTTTCAAGCGCTTCTCTTCTGTTCAATTCCTGTTCTGAATACATAAATATCCTCCTCGTCATAATAAAAGAGCCACATAGGTGTGCTTGTGCACCTACATGGCTCATACATATCATAACCATCACAGGCACAAACACAAAAAGCGCTTGTCCTGTGAAATATTCATCAGATCAAACGCCGCCTGTAACGTTTAAATTGTAAATTCGCTACATAACGCATACTATATAACTCCTCGATAATTTTCCTAATAATAACATACCCGGTTCTGTTAGTCAACAGGTTGAGAGGAGGTTTTGGTGATTCTCCGATAATGCCTTCAAGCTTTGTGAAAGGATCAGAAAAACAGTTGAAAAATATGATTTTTTTACTGGCAAAGAACATATAAAAATAACCATTAGCCTGGGCATATGTTCAAAACGTCCCAATGATGGTATTT
>JAEVZU010000303.1 GCA_023392075.1 Bacillota bacterium
TAGTTTCTGTCCAAGTTTCAAATTTAACTTTGAAACTTGCGAAACCAGGTTGTAAAGTTCGCAAGTTACTCAATTTTTAGAATCCATTGGATTCTGGAATTTTAAGAGTCCTTACAATGTATATCTATGATATACATATACATTTGCATGTATTTGTCACTGTTTACTTTTCAAAGTCCATTTCTCAAAGTGTTATATACTTCGTATTACTGTGTCAGACTTCATACTCTGCGTTGCTCATTTACCTTTGTAAACTCCGCTACTCGAGACTCGCCTTCCTTGTACTACTCGTATCTACCACTTTGAAATTAACCTTAGATACCGCATTACTGCGTCAGATTTCATATTCTGCGCTGCTCACTTATCGCATAAGCTCCGCTGCTCGAAATTCATCTTTCTTGTACTACTCGCATCTATCATCTTGATTTCCCAAAAGCAGCATCGCATCTGCCTTTCAAGGATTTTCGCTGTTCGCTTGCCGCAATCAGCTTTATTATAATATCACGCCTTTAAGCCTTTGTCAACACCTGATTTTCAAGTAATTTTTTCCATACTTTTCTTCTTTTGTTGACCTGCCAAAAGGAATGTCCATCACCTCACCGGCGACAGCTCACCTAGTATAACACCGCTTTTGGCATTAATTCAACCCCAATGTGACTTCTGTATTGATGAAAATCTGCAATTAAATCAATTCTAATCTCTCATGCTCGAGATCAATAAGGCATACTTGAAAAAGGTCTTGATTTTAACCATCCGCTATATATTTTTAAAGCCTCAGTTTAAATGGACTGTAAAATCATTATGAAGATATCCTTTTATTATGGATATCTGCCATATTCCACGGTACTTTGAGCTCAAATTCTCCTGGACCTCTTCGGGTGAAAAATAAAAATACTTCGGATCCTTATCTTTTGACTTATCCCATAACAGGTTGAAAGATACCGCTTCTCGGGCCAGGTTTTGAAATATATCCACCGCATCCATTAAAAATTCCCGGTTATTTTCTAAATTCAGATTGAAAATGCCCGATGAGAATACAACATCGAAGGTTTTATTACCATAAGGGTTACTCTTAAACAGATCCATACAAATGAATTTACCGTCCAACTTTTTCTCTCCGGCTCTTTGAATCATATGCGGGAGAACATCAATACCTGTATAGTTAAAGGTTTTAAACTGCCGTGAAATATATTCCAGCAGATTACCCGTTCCACAGCCTACATCCAGAATTGTTTTGCCGTTAAGGTCAATATTGCCGACCAGCTGCTTAAAGCGAAGTTCCTGCGCAGCCTCACTCTCCCACCCCAATATGTAATAATCCGGATAGCCTTCAACATTATTTTCTTCATAGTACTTTTTAATCTTTTCCATATGACTCATATGAACCTCCCAAGCCATTTACGGCGTTGACATATCACGGCGTTCAGCCGCATGGCGGCCATAAAACATTATTCAAAATTTCCTTAATATCCGCTTTGTGTCTATTGTCTTAATATCTATTTATCATCTTAATGTCTATTATCTTAAATAACAGGTTTTTTATTTCTTCTGATTATCTCATTTACGGAACAGAACTTGTCAACCAGACATACCAATATCGATTCCAGATAAACCGGAGGAACGGGTGTCAGCGGAAACATGTGCCTTAATATAATGTTCCTTTCAACTTCGCTGAGTTCAAATTCCGTCTCGGCATTTTGCAAAGCCAATTTAGGATGGTAAAATCCATGTAAGGGACGTGAAGGATCCTCCATGTGCCAGTCGTACAAAAAATAGTCGTGCAGCAGCGCTCCCTGTATCAGCGCTTTGTAATCTACAGGCAGTTTAAGTTTTAATGCCAGCTGCAGACTATGATATGCTACTGAAATACTATGCTCGTATAGAGATGTCGTCCCGTGCTGAATATATTTTTTGGATTCGCACAGCCTCGATTTTGCACATATTTCACCGACAAATTTATGGAATTCCTCTGGTTCACGAAACTCACATATTCTCTTATTTCCAGCCAAGCAATATTCTCCTCTTGATCCTTATTCCCGGGTTATCCTTAGTTATCCCTAATCTTTTATCTGTTAACCACATTAACAGGCTTTCCATCCATATAAGCCTTTATATTACTAATCAGAACACCCATCAGCCTGCTTCTGGCTTCAAACGGAGCCCACGCAAAATGTGGTGTTATGATGCAGTTTTTCGCCCCGAGAAGCGGATTGTCTGCCAATATTGGTTCGACTGATACCACATCCACTGCTGCTCCAGCCAATTTTCCGCTGTTTAGGGCATCGGCCAGATCCTGTTCAACTATTACAGGCCCCCGGGAGGTATTTATCAAATAGGCCCCCGGCTTCATTTTCAAAATACTGTCTTTATTTATCAGTCCCTTTGTCTCTTCCGTCAATGGGCAGTGAAGGCTGATAAAATCGGATTGTCCAAGTACCTCATCTAATTCTGTAAATTTTATTTTATCCGTTTCCAGCTCTTTTTTTACTGTCCTGCTGAAGACTTTTACATTCATTCCAAAAGCTGCCGCCAGTCTTGCAACAGCCTGCCCTATTGCTCCATAGCCTATCAGGCCAAGTGTTTTTTGAGCAAGCTCTATTAATGGATAATTCCAAAAAGTGAAGTCCTTGCTTGAAGTCCAGGCTCCTTCCTGTACCGCTCTGTTATGTTCTCCCACATGATGACACAGCTCGAGCATGAATGCCAATACCAGCTGTGCTACCGATTCGGTACTGTATGCTGGAACATTGGCAACAATTATCCCAAGTTCACGGGCAGCAACCGTATCCACAACATTATAACCGGTCGCCATGACTCCTATATATTTTACTGCCGGAGTTTTTTCGAGTATTTCTCTTGTCAGAATAACCTTATTGGTTAATACAATTTCTGCCTCGGAAATCCTCTCTATAATAGATTCCCTTGGGGTTCTATCGTAGAGCTTGACTTCCCCTAGTTTCTCCAATTCAGACCAGGACAGATCTCCCGGGTTCATTGAGTATGCATCAAGAACTGCTATTTTCACTGTCATCAACCCTTTCTTATATGTTTTAATTAAATTCTTCCTTTATCTTTAGTACTCAATTAATCCAGCCTGAATACTTCTTTTAATTTGGGCTGTGCGCCTGTAACAGGGTCCAACTCCATTACCATAACATCCTTCATAAATTCATTCCACTTATCCACAACAGCACTTCCTGACTGTACCGCCGCAGCATATTCAGAACCTTTCTCACATTCGTAGTAACCGAAAAGCTCATTGCCCGTATTCCATATTGAGTAATTTTTTATCCCGGCATTTTTAAGTACTGCAACAAGATCCGGCCATATTTCATCATGACGACTTATGTATTCCTCAAGTCTACCCTCTTTTATTAAAGCCTTCCAGGCATATCTCTCCATATAATACCTCCACACAGTACATTAATTTTATTCCGCTAAAAATGGAATCTCCTTATTAATTCACTCTTTATTGACTTATCACCAAAAATTATTGTTCCCAACAAAACGGTAAATGAAGTACCGGTAGCTATAATAGTCGGAAGCAGAACTTCTATAAGTCCGCAAAGGTACAAAATTCCCGGTATCAGTCCGAATACTGCTATGATAATCTGGTTTAATACATAGGTTTGCCAATACATACGGTTTATTATAACCAATATCAAAAGGGAGATATTGGCCAATATAAATATTTCGGGAATAACATGATTTACCGACCAGCCGGAATAGCCCATGAAATAATCCATTATGACTGTAAGCGTAGATGCACATAACACCTGAACCAATATTTTTGATGCTATATTTGTATTTCTTCTTATTGAGTGAGTCATTATTACCCAGAAGTATATTATAGCTGCAATGGAAATTGCCGACCATACTACACCGTTATAGGTTATATAATTGGTAATCGCAGTGGCCACTCCTGATATTATTGACAGAAAAACAAATAATCGTTTAATTATATTATATTTATGCTGGTTCACTTCTATTGCGGGATATGTCGGCTCCGGAACCTCACCTCCAATATCGGTGAGGACAGTCCTGCACAAGGGACATATTCTTGTATTTTCAAAAACCTTTACATTACACCGCTTACATTTTTTCATAACCTACTCCATTGCTCTCAATAATAACTTCTATCCCCAGTTCTGTGAGGTGCCTGAAAAATGCCCTTTGCAAATATGCTTCCTTCATGATTGAAGCAAAGGATATTACCAGTTTATCTCCGCAGGAACATACTCCGCACTTTACAGGCTCAGATTTGGATACACTGAGCAGCACCTCGAATCTGTCTATATACTCTCTGAATTCCTCAAGCACTTCTATCCTTCCTAAATTTGATACTACAAAAGAATTATTTTTTCCTGATCCCATGTACGCTATTTTTACACCCATATTCTTAACAGGTAAAGGCGCTACGCGTATTAATATATTTCTTTCGGTTGCCACATTATCAGAGATCAACTGTGATAAATTTTCCTTGGTCAATTGACTCGCAAATTGTCCCCTTGTTATCTCCAGCATTTCTTCAAAAGTATATTCATTTTTTTCTATGGTAATCCCAACATTTATATAGGAAAAGAAATTCATTTCCGTTGTTGAATTAAAAAAATGTCTAAGATTGACCGGTATATTAACCTGTACAGGTTTCTTGTTAGGCTGTTCATTCATGTATTCCCTGTATATACACCAAATAATCAGAGCTGTAATATACTGTGTCAGACTGACCTTGTTTTGTCTGCAAAAGTCCAACATTACATTTGCAGATACCACCCCATGGATAACATTCATTGTTAATATGGGCAGCTTCTCTCCTTTTAATTTATATGCGCTCTTAGCTTTTACCCTCTTATAGGATAACTTTCTGTAATTTTTACGGTAGCTGTCTTCAATATCCGAAACAACATCAACAATAGGCATTTCCAGAATCTCAGCCGACAGTTGCTCCTTGTATGCCAGCTTTATATAGTTATAGGTCAGGGCCTTAAGAAAATTAAGTGCTCCTGTTCCGTCGGTTATGGCGTGAAATACCTCAAGATTTATTTTTTTACCAAAATAAGTTACTTTAAAAAGAAACTGATTATTTGTATTTGGATCTATATATGCACATGGATAAGTCTGCTCCTTTTCCACTACCGGCTGTTTTTTATTACTCTCAAAATAATGCCAGAAGACTCCCCGTTTTAATTTTACATTAAAGGATGAAAACCAGGGCAAAGTCTCAATCAGAGCTTCCTGAAGTATCTCTTCCGATATTTCATGCATAAGTCTGACCGATATTCTATAAACACTGCTGTAATTTTTATTGGCTATGACAGGAAACACATTGGCACTATTATCAAGCTTTCTCCAGCCGTTTTCTGTTCCCGGCTTGTTTTTCATATAATTCCTCTTTCTGCTGTAACTAATATGCTTTTAAAATAACTTACCCTCTATTGACAATGTATAACAAGTCTCACGCCGGCTATTTTGCCACTTTGCTTTGTCGTGGGTCCTTGGCTTGCGGCAAGCCAAAGGCGTGCAGTAAGGCTTTGTGCCTTGCAAGCGGCTTCAACGCAGCCGCAGGGCAAATTAACCCCTCAAAAACGTATTGTATATTGTCAATAGAGGGTATCCTTATGCAATTTTAATTTTATCATAATTATATGTCAAGGTAACAAATTTTGAACAATTAACAATTACATGTTTTTCCCTCCCCTTTGAAGAAAAGTTCTCCGATAAAAAGTGCACCTCAAACATTAACACTATTTTGATATAGTGACAAATATTCGGGGTGCACTTATTTGAAAAAAGGCACTCCTTGAAACTTTTATGTGTACCTCTTGATCTGCGTTCATATTTATTTATGTATTGGGTTAGATGTTACAGCCCACGGGTGCATCAGGCATATCCAGTTCACCCAACAGTTGTTCCGGTCTAAGTCCTTCAAATCCGGGTTTCATAATGTCGGCACCCTGCAGCGGATTTTCCTGCCTCCCTATTCCCACGGCATGCATATGGGCACGTTTGGCGGCATCTATACCGGCCTGAGCGTCTTCAAACACCAGGCACCTTTCCCTTGCTGCTCCCAACTGTTCAGCCGCAAGTAAAAACACCTGCGGATCAGGTTTGGATCTCTTCACGGCATTACCGTCGACAACCGCATCAAAATACCGGTCAAGCTCCAGCCTTTCCAGGACCAGTGCGGCGTTTTTGCTGGCAGAAGCCAATGCGGTTTTCCCTCCGGCTTTACGGATCTCAGTTATAAATTCAACAACTCCCGGCAGCACTTCATCCTTTTTCATCTTTTTAATGTACTCTATATACCAGTCATTTTTCCTGTCGGCCAGTTCACCCTTTTCCTGCTCCTCAAAAGACTTGCCTATCATATTTGACAGGATATTCATACAGGCCATGCGGCTGACACCCTTGAACTGCTCATTATCCTCTTCTGTAAAATGGTATTCAAACTCTGCCGCAAGCCGTTTCCAGGCAAGATAATGATATTTGGCAGTATCCACAACAACTCCGTCAAGATCAAAAATATACGCTTCTATACTACACATTTTAACTCCTCCTTCAGCAGGAGTTTCTCACCCTTTAAAGTAATATTGAGAGGTTCACCCTGTTCAAGGGTTATTGCCGTTTTTCCGCTCCCTACGTTTATCTTCAGCCTTCTGCCGCGGTAGTTAACCTTGAAGGAATAGCTCTCCCAGCCCTCGGGCAGGAATGGATTAAATTCCAGCTTTCCCCCGGCGGTCCTCATGCCTGCAAAACCCTGTACAATGGCTAGCCAGCTTCCTCCCATGGAAGTTATATGCAGACCGTCCTCGGTGTCGTTATTATAGTTGTCAAGGTCAAGCCTTGCAGTTCTCCTGTACATTTCAACGGCTTTATCCTCAATACCCAGTTCGGCGGCAATAATAGAGTGTACGCAGGGTGAAAGACTTGATTCGTGGACTGTCATGGGCTCATAAAACATAAAATTCTTCCTTTTTGTATCGCGGTCATACAAATGTCCCAGGAAATAAAGACCCTGCAGTACATCTGCCTGTTTGATATAGCAGGAGCGCAGAATTCTGTCCCAGGACCAGTTCTGGTTGATGGGTCTTTCTTCTGAAGGTATCGCCGCTGCGGGACTGAGTTCCTTATCCAGAAAGGTATCGTGCTGTACGAACACCTCCAGCTCATCGTCATAGGGAAGATACATCTTTTCGGCCATTTCTCTCCAGTTTTCCTCTTCAGATCGGCTCAGGGAATGTTCCTCCAGTTTGCCTGTTTCATTAATTTCTCTGAGATAGGCAATGCAATCCAGTGTATACTCCAGGCACCAGGCTGCCATACGGTTTGTGTACCAGTTATTGCTTACATTGTTCTCATACTCATTGGGCCCTGTAACACCATGGATCATGTACATCTGCCTTCTCCCGCTGTAATGAACACGGCTTGCCCAGAATCTTGATATTTCCAATAAAACATCTATGCCATACTGTGCTATATAGCTTTTGTCTCCGGTATAGCTTACATATTGGAATATGGCAAAAGCTATGACGGCGTTTCTGTGAATTTCCTCAAATGTGATCTCCCATTCGTTATGGCATTCAACTCCCGTGAAGGTCACCATTGGGTAGAGAGCACCTCTCATGCCGATCCTGCGGGCATTTTCATACGCCCCCTCCAGCTGGCTGTGCCTGTATATCAATAAATTTCTTGTAACCTCCTGTGATGCAATGGCCAGATACATTGGAAAAACAAAGGCCTCGGTATCCCAGTAAGTTGCTCCGCCATACTTTTCGCCGGTGAAGCCCTTGGGTCCGAAGTTCAAGGTGCAGTCCTCGCCATAGTAGGTTGAGAACAGCTGGAATATATTAAAACGGATTCCCTGCTGGGCCTCGGAATCCCCCACTATCTCCACATCAGCCTTATCCCACCTGGTGCTCCACGCCTGACAATGCAGCTGTTTCAACCTGTCATAACCGGCCAGCGCGACTTCCGCAGCCAGCACCGCAGCTCTGTTCTCAAGCTCATCCTGTTTGAGCTTCCTGGTGGTGGTAAGCGCCACAAACTTATCAATACCTGCCCATTCGCCTTTTTTGGCTTCAAAAACAATTGTTGCAGCCACAAAATTATCTGCCTGTCTGGAATGACATGCCTGAACTGCTCCGTAAGGTTTTATTTTCATACTGGTGCAGGAGGTAAATCTGGGAGCTCCGAAGGGGTTTTCCTTCGTTCTCATTATCAGACTTGCTTCCAGGGGCTTTGTACTTCTCGACACCTCTTCCCAGAATTTCTCCTGATAGTTGGAATCCTCATTGTGTACATCCCCGTTCATATACGGAGTCAGCGTTACGGCTGCATTGTTGTCCAGACTGCAAACCATGTATTTTATTGCGCATACTTCCGGTTGATTTATACTTAAAAATCTTTCGGTCCTGACTTTTATACGTCCATATGGGGTATTTACAATAAAACCTCTGTACAAAACGGCACTCTTCATGTCAAGTTCTCTATAAAACTCCAGAACCTCATTTTTTGCCAGATCAATTTCAAAGTCATTGATCCGTACATCTATACCGGTGAAATTTGCCGAGTTGATCACTTTTCCGAAATATTCGGGATAACCGTTCTTCCACCAGCCTACACGGGTCTTGTCAGGAAACCACACCCCTCCAATATAGGTCCCTAAGTGCGTATCACCTGAGAATTTCTCCTCGAAGTTTCCTCTCATCCCCATATATCCGTTTCCGATAGACATAATACTTTCAGAGAGCCTCATATCCTGTATATGAATATTATCCTCCATAATTTTCCATTCGTTAATGCCAAATAACCTCTTAAGCATAATTGTCTCAAATCTCCCGTCATATTTTTCGCGTAATGGTATCACCCTTTGACCGCTCCGGCTACAACACCTTTTATAATGTGCTTCTGACAAAGCATATAGAATATGATAATTGGAACGATAGCCAAAATGAGCATGGCCATCAATGCACCCATATCCCTTGATCCGTAGCCACCCTGGAGGTACTGTACCGCAATCGGAATGGTTCTGTAGTTATTGCCGATTACCAGGTAAGGCAGCAGGTAGTCATTCCATATCCACATGGCATTCAATATGGAAACTGTTATTGAAATGGGCTTTAATACGGGGAAAACAATACCAAAAAAAAGCTGCACGGGATTACATCCGTCTATTGTTGCAGATTCCTCGATTTCCAGTGGTATGCTTTTTACAAAGCCTGCAAACATGAATACCGACAGTCCTGCTCCGAAACCCCAATATATTACGATAATGCCCAGAGGATTATCAAGACTCAGTATATTGGCCATTTTTGACATGGTGAACATTACCATCTGAAAAGGAACTATCATACTGGCCACAATAATATAAAAAATAGCCTGGGAAACCGCTCCTTTAACCCTGGTTATATACCAGGCTGTCATGGACGTGAACAGCACCAGCGTCAGAACTGATGGCACCGTTATTATAAAGGAGTAATAGAAAGCCTTCAGGAATCCTATCTTGCCCATACCATTTATATAATTGCCCAGGCCTGCCCAGGTTTCAGAGTCAGGCAGCTGGAAGGGCTGATCCGAAATAAAGAACTGTCCCTTAAAGGAGTTCATCAGAACAATCAATATTGGAGCCAGAAATACTGCTGCAAGGGCAGTCAGGATTATAACCCTTACAGTGTCCGATATTTTTTCTCTATTGTTCATCAGTTCTCCACCTCCTTATTCCGGGTGAGATAGAGCTGGATAAATGCCAGGACCGCAATCATTACGAAGAATATAACCGCCTTTGCCTGGCCTACTCCCTCATATCCCACACGTCCATAAAATGTCTTTATATGTCCAGGGCCAGCATGGTTGTTGAATCTGCAGGAGCACCGGCAGTCAGCGCAAGGTTCTGATCGAACATTTTAAAGGAATTGGTAAGAGTGAGAAAAGTGCATATTGTTATTGAAGGCATCACCAGGGGTATGGTTATTCGGAATAAAGTCTGGAACCGAGAGGCTCCGTCTATTTTTGCAGCCTCGGTGAGTTCCTCCGGAATGTTTTGTATTCCTGCGATATATATGATCATCATATACCCGATAAGCTGCCAGTTTGTTAATACAATCAGTCCCCAGAAACCGTATTTGGCATCAAAGGTGATATCAACCCCCAGGGTATTGATCAGAATACCGTTAATGATCAGCTGCCATATATACCCCAGAACGATGCCTCCAATGAGATTGGGCATGAAAAATACCGTTCTGAAGAGATTTGTTCCCCTCAGTTTTTTTGTGAGAAGAATGGCGATTGAAAATGCAAATACGTTGATTGTGATAACTGCCACAACTGCAAACTTTGATGTGAAGATCAAGGCTCCCAGAAAATCCGACCCGTCTTCAAATGCCTTTATTTTGTTTGAAAATCCCACCCATTTGGCGTTGGAGATGGTGGTAAACTCAGTAAATGAGAGATATACCCCCATTATGAAGGGAATAAAAAATACTATTGTAAAGGCAATTAATGTAGGCAATGCAAACAGGGCAAAATATTTTTTTAAGTTTCTTTCCATATAACCTCCTGAACCGCTACTGATCCTTTTGAGCAAGAAATTTGCTTCGCAAATCCGCTTCATGCCCACTCAAGTACTCTTCCTATGCTACGCAAATTATCTTTTCGCCAGGGGGCACTACGTGTTTCTGAGCACCCCAAGCTCAGTATTAACAGTGCTTAGACTGTAATTAAAAAGTTATAAATTCCTATACGATAAAAGAATGCTGCCCGCCCATTCGGGGGCAGCATTTTTTACCATAATTACAAATGATTATTTGGAGCTTTCTGTTTTCCAATCGTTTACAACCTGTGTCTTAACATCCTCCCAGTTCTTCTT